>JAGMCJ010000079.1 GCA_023129265.1 Thermoplasmata archaeon
AGCGTGACATTGAAATCCGTCCTGTTGTTCGTTCCCCTGTTCTCGATCGTGGCCCTTATCGTCATGAGCTCTCCCACTTCTGCGATGGTCTTCGAGCTGACAGCCGTGACCGCCAGGTCGTCCTCGACCTCTCGCGTGATGTCAGCTATGATGACCGCGTCCGAGGGAGAGATGTTCCTCACCTTCCATCCCGACCTGACATTTGCGTACGTGCTGCTGTCCGGAACGGATGTCGGTGTGAAGCCCTCTTCCGAGTCGAACCAGGGATCAGTGGCCTGAGTAGGATTCTCGCCGTTCGCTTCGTCCGCCTCCTCCAGATCCACTTTCCTGTGGAACTGGTCGTCATTGCTGTCCACGCTCTCGTCGACATGCCAGATGAGAAGACCGCTTCCGGGCAGCGCGGAATCGAAGCCGACCCTCTGTCTGTTCTCAATCAGGAAGTACTCCTCTCCCGCCGGTGTGTCTGCAATCGGTAGCTTGTAGATCACGGGCGAGGTCTCGATTTGAGGTATGGCCTCCGCCTCGAGCGGTGTGAGCACCTCAAAGGGCACAACCCATCCGAGCTCGATCTTGGACCAGGCGCACGGATGCGCGGGCTCGGAACCCGCGGGGGAACCCAGCCAGGCACCCTGCCCCATGAGCCCCCATTGCCCGATCCCTTCGCTGTCTCCCTCGGTGTCGTAGAGGTCGATTAATCCGAGGTCGTGTCCGAACTCGTGAGCGAACACGCCCATCGGGGAAGACTCCGACTGCATCGTGTACCAGTAGACCTGTACGCCGTCCACCATGAGCTCCTGGTTCCCGGGGGTGGATCTGTCGGCATCCATGACCGCCCATCTGTGCGACCAGATCGTGTTAGTGTCTATGGAGGACTCCTGGCCCTGTCCTGCATGCACCACCGCCAGATGGTCGACTATCCCGTCTCCGTCATTGTCGTACTCGCTGAAGTCTATGTCTGCATCGGCGAGCAGCACCGCGTGAGTCACCAACCTGTAGACAGGTCCGTTGGCGTTGTCCGTGCCGGAGAGGCTGTCCGCCCCGTACTCACTCATCGGGTTCGACACTTGATACCACGCCGAGGAGTTCCCGACGACGCTCAGCTGACCATAGGACGTCTCGTCGTAGTAGTTATGGAGGCTGCTCACTCCAGGCGTGGTGCTGAACATGAGGGTCTGGAACTTCATCTGCGTGTTCGATGCATGATGGCTCACATCGGTGAACTCGACGAGTATGACTATGATCTCCTCGGTTCCGACCGAACGTGTGCCCCTCGTCCTTGGGTACTCCTTGAACTCCGGGGCGGGCATCGAACCGTGCACTTCGGGGTTGGGAGGCGTCAGGATGGGTCCGAAGGGTGGATCGGGTTCTTCGTTCACGGTCGTGAAGTTCAGTGAGATGGCGATGAGCACGGTCGCCAGCAGAACCGCCAGAATGCGTCTCATGGGAACACTAGTCGCGTTTATCGGAGGGTGTCTATATAAGGCTTGACGCTCGGTTATCACATCGTCCCGCTCGCGGCCTCATACATCCTCCTGATGTCACGGACCGATTCCAAGAAAATATCGATATCGAAGGAGTTGGTGTGTGAGAGCAGCTCCTTTGCACTGCCCATGTGGCGCTTCCACTTCTTCTCGAAGTCCCGGAGGGGGAATGCCTTCTTGATCTTGGAAGCACGCATGCAGTAGATATCGTCGATTGAGATTTTTCCTTTTTCCAGGCCCCATATCATCGAGTAGTTCCCGAAGGAGCCTTCGTCCATTATCTCCCTGTCGATGGTGTAGACGTCGTTGACGAGCTGGATGGCGATCTGGATGTGATGGAGCGCTCTTCGGAACGCAGCTAGGTCCTCCCTCCTGAAATCCGGAGAGAACATCAGATCCATGGTCATATGCGGCTTCACGTTGAAGTTGTGCGTTCCGTATGCCAGATATTCATCTGTATTGCAGAGGAGGGGATTCGTGTTTAGAGCAAAATTGAATCTCTGGCACTGCATCAACTCGCCCATGTCGAAGAGCAAGAGGTCCTTGAACTCCTCAAAGCGGGGGGCACTTTCGAGGGTAGAAACGACCTCGTCCCAGCTGGATGCCGCGAGCAGAAGATGCTCGTTGGACGCATCGAATACGACAGGGTTGTTCTCCAGTTTCGCCATCACTATGCCTGCGACCTTCTCCAATGTCCATCTGTCCTTCGTGACGTCGGCAGCGTCGTCTGAGATTACGGTTATCAGTGTCGTCAGGTTCTTCGCGTGTACCAACTCACTTCGATATCCCGGGGGAACGCATGACAGAGTCGTAAGCTCGTTCGCTCGACCCATCGCCAACCAGAGTTCCGGTGTCCTGTAGCCCAGTTGGACCAGACTCCGGAACAGGAACTCTCGATTCTCAAAGCCGGTGAGAAAGGAGAAATTGGTCTTTGATTGCTCGTGGAATTGCTCCAGTATCTCCTGGATCTCCTCTATCCTGCCACCCCCGCCTGTTATCAGAATCGAGAATAGCGTAGCGGTATATATAGTCTGCTACAGTTCATAGCAAATGCTACGTATTGATACGAAAAGAAACTTAGAAATACTATGTGTGGAATGAGGGAACGGAGGTTTGCAGTGCCCGCGGGAACGGCTCAGAAGGCTCAGTTCAACATAAGGATCGACGAGGACATTCTGAGGGCGTACAAGGAGTTCTGCGAGGAGAACGGCCTCGATCCACACGGGCAGATCGTCAACTTCATGAGGAGGCTCGTCAGCTCCGAGTATGATTTCCAGGACAAGCTTTGGGCAATCCTCCGACAGGATGCGAAGTGATCACGCGACAGAGTCGAATCTCTTTTCCAGCGTCGCCAGCTGCTCCTCGTTCAAGGCCGTGGGGTCGATGGGCACGTAGAGGCGGGAGTTGGATATCGACACCAAGTCGATGGCGGATTGCAGGAAGGAGAGCACGTCGGAGAAGCCGTTGTGGGAGATCAGATACTCGACGCCCTCGAGGAAGACGGCGCTCCCGGGACGACCCTCCAGGAACTTGGTCAGCTTTCTGAGGACCTCGTAGTTGAGCTGGCTCGGGTCGAGACCACGCCTCTCGCTCTTCGTTTCCGTGAGCCAGATGTGTTCGCATGTTCCCAGCGGATGTCGTCTCTCGATCCTCCGTGGGTGCGTTGTCCCTATGTGCAGTTTGGGGACATCGACCTTGGCGAACTCCTCGTAGCACTCGCTCCTCTCGCCGAGGCGAAGGTACGAGTTGAACGTCCCGCCAACGTCCTCCACCTTCGGTGTGCTCATGGTCCTGACGAAGTCGAAGTTCTTCTCGAACACCGCCAGCTCCCTCTCGTCGAAGGCGCGCGGGTCGAGCGGGACGATCAGGGTCGAATGCTCCGCGGCAACGACGTCGGAGATGTGCTTGAGGAACTTGGACGTCCCCTGGAACCCTATGACGGCCTTGAGGTATTCTAGGTCGTCTATGAGCACGGACGTCTCCGGATTCTCCTTGACGAACCGTATGATCGTCTGGGTGACCTCGAAGTCGAGGTCGGAGGGCTTCAGCGCCCTCTCGTCCCAGGAAACCTTCGAGAGCCAGATGATGGGGGTCTTCTCCATCCCGAACCTCTTCTGAATCTTCTCCGGGTAGGTCGTCGTGATGCACAGACCAGGTGTCCGGGTCACCATGTTCCTAAAGGCCTTGAAGGCGGGGACGGCGCTCTCGCCCTTCAGTAGGTAGTTGTAATCGAGCTCGAGCCTGTAGGCGGGCTCCTCCGGCCTGACTTCCTCGACCGTGGGCTCGATGACGAGCAGCTTGTACTTCATGATCGCGTAGGCGGTGAACATCCCCATTATGACCGTGTAGATGGTCCCGGCACCCAGGCGGGTCTGCATGTCGAGGAAGAACGGCAGGAAGACCTCGGTGGCCGAACCCACGACCACGGGGACGGCTACGCCCATCAGGAGTATCTTGGACCTGTTCCTCACCATGCCCGCCGAGCGGGTGTAGGTTCTCAGGAGGATTGCCAGGGCGACAAAGATCTGAACTGAGTACACGACCGCCGGGATCGCATAGCCTGCGGGGACGATTCTCGCATCGTACCCCATCCATCCCATCGTGACTCCCGAGATCACGATGTTCGTCGTCCAGATGAACAGGATGATAACCAGCGGCGGGCCGTATATCAGCGGGTAGGCGTACCACTTGTCCAGGACGTCCCGCTTTTTCGGGTATGACAGGATGAAGTGCAGGAGGGCACCGGAGATAGCGGCGATGCCAATCCACTCGATGTTCACCCAGAGCCTGATGAACGCCATATCTGCGGCGTTCGGCGACAGCCTGAGCACGCCCTCCGAGAGGTCCCAGATGACGAACGTGGCCATGAGCAGCGCGAAGGAGCGGTTGGCGGGCGCGCCCGGGTTCTTCCTTATCACGTAGATTCCGAGAACGGAGTTGACGGCGAGCGCGACAAAGGACTGGACCGCGAAGATCTCCGTCATCTCATCCACTATTCGACCACTATCTCGAACCTTCCCTTCTCGACCAGGAGGGGGTAGTAGTCCAGGTCATGGCTGGTTCCCCTCATCTTCACTATCCCGATGTACCTTCGCACGGAGGGCTTCCTGCCTATCTCAATCTCCCTGAAGCGCAGGTGGATTATGCCGTCGGACAGGAACTCCTCGACCCCGTGCCTGCCGAAGACGACGTCGTCGCGGGGCATCTCGGACACGAGCAGGTTGGTCGTCCCCAGCTCCCTCAGGTCCTCGAAGAAATGGAAGAGCTGGTTCCTCGGGTTCTCGAAAACTGTGAGGGCGTAGAGGGCATCGAGGGAGTCCAGAACCAGGATGTCGCAGTCGAACTCCTTCTTGTACCTCTTGAGCTGCGAGTACAGGGTGTCGAACCAGTCCTCGGGCTTCTTCTTCCCCATCTCCCGCCTGAGCCGCCCCATGTCGACGACGTTCATGTTCTTGGCCTTGGAGGCGTCCATGCCGAGCGAGGCCATGTGGTCCAGGAGGTTCTCCTTGC
>JAGMCJ010000008.1 GCA_023129265.1 Thermoplasmata archaeon
CTTCCGCAACCGCCTCAATCTCGGGCGTGATTTCCTTTCTGGCTCTACGCATCAGAGTCATGATTGAAGCTATACAGGGTGCAATAATTAAACTTTGGTACAGAAGACTGGATTCCTTCGAATCACTTGTGACACGAGCGTCGCTTTGGAGGCCTATTGAGGCTTGTCCCCCTTCCCGATCCCGAGGTCCCTCACCCCGCGGAGAAGCAGTATTATGCCGCCCTTGTTCTTTGAATACCTCCTCCATATCCGCGAGTTGACGTCTACGCAGCTGGCGGTCTCAACGGCGACCCTGAAATGGTGCTGCAAGACGACCTTGCGAGAAATCTCGTCTACATCAACGTCCAGAACTTTCTTGAGAAGTTCCTTCCTCCTCCTAAGCGAAGGCGTGTCTGGTGCTGGCCATGCCCTTTCCATGGATGTTCCCCTCCTCCGAGGTTAGCTTCCAGAGAATGATCTCGAGGTTTTGAGCGGCTAGTGACGTCTGTTGTGAACAGCGCTCCAGGTCTCCCCAAAGACCTCCCCCTCTTCCTCTGTTAAAGCCTATTCTTCGATTGATTTGGTGGCTATTTAAGCGTTCTCGAAAGGGCTATTCACCTTAGAGTTTGCCAAGCTTTAAATCGAGCCTTCCCATCCAATCGCCGATGAGGTACGTGAGCGGTTGGGTGCTTACCGAGGACGGTCTGAAAGAGGGCAGCATCGGGTTCGAGGACGGTCTTGTCCAGGAGTTCACCGGCCAGAAGGTCGAGGATGCGATTGCCCGGGGAATCATCATGCCAACGCTCGCAAACGCGCACACACACATAGGAGATTCGTTCATCACGGAGGAGCTGCGGGGGACGGTCCATGAGATAGTTGCCCCGCCTAACGGCCTCAAGCACAGGAGGCTGCGAGAGGCGAGGCGGGAGGACGTTGTGGATGCAATGAGACTCACCGCCAAACGCATGTTCGAGAGCGGAACGACAGCCTTCTGCGACTTCAGGGAGGGTGCACTGGACGGCGTCTCCATGCTCTATGAGTCCTGCCTGGGACTCGACATCGAGCCGATCGCCTACGGAAGACCGGCCGAGATGAGGTTCGACGAGCGGGAGATGGCCTCGCTCCTCAGGGTCGTCAACGGCATAGGTGTCAGTTCGCTGGGCGATTGGGACAGCTCGGAACTCGAGAAGGTCTCGGAGGCCGCACGGAAAGAGGGGATTCCGTTCGCGCTCCACGCGAGCGAGGACAGGCGCGAGGACATCGACCCGATACTGGACCTGAAGCCGAGCTTCCTCGTCCACATGACGTGTGCAACGGACTCCGATCTGGAGGTCTGCGCGGACAGCGACGTTCCAGTGGTCATCTGTCCCCGCTCGAATGCCTTCTTCGGAAGACTGCCAGACATACCGAGAATGCTGAGCAAGGGGGTCAGGCTCATGCTGGGAACGGACAACGCGATGATATCGAGCCCCTCGGTCTTGGAGGAGATGAAGTTCGCCTACTACGTGGGCAAACTGAAGGGAGAAACCGGACTGCTGGATGTTATCGGAATGCTGACCAACTCCAGAAAAGGTTTAAAAGGAGAGGGTGCTTTAGGCTTAACCGTCGGGAACAAGCCAGATTTCATGGTTCTGGCTCCGCAGAGCCACAGTCCCCAATTGAAGCACGTTCTGAGAGCTTCGGAAGGGGATATTTCGTTGGTTTGCATAGGAGAGAAGATATGGAGAAGACATGGCATAGGACTCATAGAAATCGAGGAGACCGGAGGAGGTAAGAGATGAGAGTGAAGGACGTAATGACGGAAGACCCCATCGTGGTCAAGCTGCCCGGTACCAGGACAGAGGTACTCAGGATACTGGTTACCAAGAAGCTCACGGGCGTTCCGGTCACCAAGAAGGATGGGACCTACGTGGGGTTCGTCGCCAGAAAGCACATTTTCGCGAGTCCAACGGAAGAACAGCTCGCTCTTCTCGTACAGAAGGACTGGCCAACGACCGTCAAGTCCGCAACGGTCGAGGACGCAGCCAGACTCCTCGTGAACGGTGACCTTCATCACGTGCCGGTTGTCTCGAAGAAGAAGGTGGTCGGAATGCTCACTCCGGCGGACCTCCTCGAGGTGGTGCAGAAGAAGGATGTCCCCACGCCGGTCGGTGAGCTGATCAGAGCCCCCTGCGTTCCCGTCTACGAGAAGACTCCATTGAAAGTAGCGCTCGAGATCATCAAGGTGGCCAAGGTGTTCGCACTTCCCGTCCTTGACAAGACTGGGAAGCTGAGCGGGATCATCACGGACCGGGACATCTTCAACCAGAGCCACATCAACGGAAGCATTGCCATCTCGGACCTGGGCCTGGGAGAGACAGAGGACGCATGGTCCTGGGCCGGCCTCAGGAACGTCATGAAGCTCTACTATGAGGAATCGAGGATCGACCTTCCGAAGATCAACGTCGAAGCGGTCATGGTGAAGGACCCTGTCACGGTGTTCGAGAAGACAGGGGCGGCGGAAGCCGCCAAGATGATGATGATCAAGGACTTCGGTCAGCTTCCAGTGATAGACATGAACGACAAGCTGGTCGCGATGGTCTACGAGCTTGATATAGTGGCTACTCTTATCTAATAGAGGGATTCCCTTGCCTGGCAGATACGACGACGTCATGTCCCTATCTGTGAGAAAGGGTTTCATCTGGCCAACTGCGGACATTTACGGAGGGTTTGGCGGTTTCTACGACTACGGTCATCTCGGTGCGGGACTGAAGAGGAAATGGGAGGACGCCTGGCTCCGCCATTTCGTCAAGTCCGAGGACAACTACTACCTCGT
>JAGMCJ010000080.1 GCA_023129265.1 Thermoplasmata archaeon
TCACTGTGAAGCCAAGGTGGTAATATGGGAAAGTGCCCAGTGTGCAAGAAAGGGACCCTGAGGAAAGGAGAGATCGAAGAGGCCATGTTCGGCGTCAGCCTGGGAACATTCCAAGCGGAGATTTGCGACCGTTGCGGCGAGTCCTTCGTCGACGAAGATACCATGCTGGAGATCGAGGCCGAGGCCAAGAGGCGAGGGATATGGGGGCTGGGCCAGAAAATCACTATAGGCAAGTCGGGAAACTCCTTGGTCGTGCGAATACCCGCGCGACTCGCCCGCTTCATGGGCATCGAGGCGGGAAATGAGGCGCTCATTCAGCCGGAAGGAGAGAAGAAACTGATTGTTGAGATCACCTGAGGTTGGGTTCCGAATCGAGCCGGTTGTCTACTAGGTGGGTCGTAGCGCTCACGCGAGGTCCCTACGTGAACCGTGGTTTCCAACAACCTTCCTCACATTCATGCGGATTCTCAACGGATTGCCTTGGAGGCGCGGTGATGAACCTCTTCGCGTCCCGTACGGCTGTCCTGAAGATCGAGCCCTCCTGGCAAGGATGCCAGACAGAGGTGAGTAGGTATAAATACACAGATGCACATATATAGTAACATGGTATCCAAGACGATATCCCTCGAGAAGACCGCCTATGAGAAGCTGAGGGCGGCGAAGCGCGAGGGAGAGAGCTTCTCGGATGTGGTCAATCGCCTGCTCGGCGACAAGGAACCCTCTCTCGTGGAGTTCCACGGCCTTCTGTCCGATGAGGCTGTGAAGGAGCTCGCCGAGACGATTGCCGCCATGAGAAAGGAGGAGATGGAGCTCCAGCGAAGGGAATTCGAGGGATAGGGAATGGGGATATCCTTTGATACCAATTTCCTCATCGATCTGCTTCGCGGTGATGAGGACGCACTGAGCAAGGCTCGAGAAATCGACGAACTCGGCGAGACGAAGTATCTGAGCACACCGGTCCTGTACGAGATCCAAACGGGCCTGTTCCGGAAGAGGTCCCGCTCGGAGGTGGAAGCCTTCCGCGCCCTCGCTTCTCGGTACTTGATCCTGTCATTCGATGAGGAGGCTGCCTACAAGGCCGGAGAGCTGCGGGCAGAGCTCCTTCGTCTGGGTCGGCCGAAATCCCATGTGGATGTCATGGTCGCCGGAATCGCCCTTGCACGCGGTTTGAAGCTCGTCAGTCGGGACGAGGACGTCGTATCGCTGGGGAAGACCTTCGGATTCCTGGTGGAGAGGTACTAGGCTCCTTCGACGTGCGTTCTTCTCTTCTCATTCTCCCCCTCCTCTTTCCTTAGTCTTGTTAACCGATAAGCTTATTACGTAATGTGCTAATAAGTCCTTATGCTCGAAAGAGTCCTCGGCAACACCCAGCGAAGGATCGTTGAGTATCTGACTCGCGAGGGCGAGCGGAGCCTTTCGGACATCACCGAGAGAATGAACCTGAGCAAGCCGTCCGTAAGCAGGCATCTCAAGGAACTTGTGGACTCGGGAATCGTGAAGGAGAGGAAGAAAAGGACGAGGGCGGGAAGGGAGTCCCTTTACACTCCGAATCGGTTTGCGCTTTTGCTGGTGCTGAATCCAGAAGCAAGAAGTATGGTGAGCATCGAGACCCAATCCCGCTTCTCCTTGCCATTCCTCCTGCTCGAACAGGTGAAGGATGAGGAATTCAAGGAGGACCTGGAAGTGCTTCTCA
The DNA here is from genome assembly GCA_023129265.1 of Thermoplasmata archaeon. Taxonomy (GTDB): domain Archaea; phylum Thermoplasmatota; class Thermoplasmata; order RBG-16-68-12; family JAGMCJ01; genus JAGMCJ01. Next base: position 1,694 of record JAGMCJ010000080.1, read on the forward strand.
GTGCCATCAGCCGGCTGAAGGAGGATGAACGCCCCATCGCCATCATTCTCTTCGGCTCGGTGGCGGAAGGAAAGGGAACATGGAAGAGCGACATCGACGTGGCCATTCTCAGTCCGACGTGGAGCAAGACTCTCAAGGGAAGGGTGGAGGAACTGATATCCGATGCGGGCATGAAGACCAAGCATCAGGTCAAGCCACACTTTCTGGTGAGTCAGCAGTTGGAAGGAGAGGAATCTATGCTCGTGAAGGAGATTAAGATGTCGGGCATGATCATCTACGGTGACCTGTACGGGGAAAGCGTGCCATGGAAGGAGATGGAGAGGTACAAGAGTATTACGCCATGAGCCTGAAATACCTTCAGGCGGCCGTCGGGAGCCTATCCGACGAGCTCTACGAACCGGCCATGGCAAACGGGATTCACGCTCTTGAGTTGGCGATGAAGGCCGCCCTTCACCTGGTGGTGGAGGGGACGATCAAGACGCACAACATCGGAGGTCTGTTCGGAAGGCATTTCCGGGAACGATTGGGGGAGGAGATATGCAGGTCGGCGAATCTCATCCTCACCAAGTACAATCTTCCGCGCTATCCAAGTCAGCGGCCCCTGGAAGAGAGCGAGGTGCGCTCCGACCTCAACCTCATCCAGAGACTGATTGAGGAACACATTCGCGGGATAATCATGGGCGAGGCTTCACGTCACGAATGATTGGACGGTTCATCCCACCTTCCTGGCACTCCTCGCACTCGTGCGAGGCGCAGTGCTTCTTCCACATGCTGGAGGCGCTTTCCACCAGACACTTGGGGGCTGTGCCCTCCTCACTCAAAAGCCTCGACTCGATCCTTCCAATGCATATGCAGCCGTAGATGAGCACGAAACAGAGCGCCGTTGTGAGAATGATGAGGGCGCTTCCGTAGAAGAAGTACGACGCCTCCTCCTCTCCCAATCTCTTGGGGTAGTGAGTGCTTGCCCTTCTCAGACGATAGCATGTCGCATCCACAGCGTTGTAGTAATCTGATGTCAAAAGGTCGACCATTCTCTTCAGGAGTATGCGAAGCCATGCCTTTGGAATCCTTCTGAGAAACTTCTGAGGGGTCGCATAGTGAGGTATCCTCTTTAGACCGAGAAGATCATCCACCGCCTTGGAGTCCTCCAATCGATCTATCAAACCTCTGTACGTCCTCTTCTCGAGCTCCCTCACGGAGTGCACGAGAAGGTGCTGATGCACCGTGGAGACCTTCTTGGAGTACTTGCTTGAATACCTGGGTACGTTCATCCTCTTGAGGGCCGTTGTCCCACACCTGAAGAGGGTCGATAATTCCATTTCCCATCCCCTCCGACGGATGGGCAATAGCCCTCTCCAGATTAGGGATTTCTACAAACCCCGCCCGTGATTAGTATCTCACTCGTGGGACGCTGTTTCCCAAGTTCTATCAATGCACCCAGTGCTATTGCGAGACTGTCTACGGATGTCGACGTGTTTCGGTCAATTCGCCTACACCAGCTGCTCGATCTCATCTCTGGGAACGTGTTCGCACTTGTTCAGCAGTGACCTCATCTTCTTCGTGTAAGCGTAGGCCGTCACGATCGTCAACTTCCCCTTGCTGAAGAACCCCACCTAGACCTTCAGGTTCCTGACAACGCAGAAATGGGCGTCTGTCTTGGGATAGTAGTACCAGGACCCGGTCCTCTCGATTTCCCTTGCCAACCTCTCCACATTCTGGCACCAGTTCTCGACAGCCGTTCCATCGATGCACGTCATCCTTTCCTTGTATCTGTCCACCGCGTGCTTTGAGAACCTTATCCGCAACCACAGCCCTCCATTCCTCATCAGTCCTGGCGCATATAACGATACCCTTGATGACAAATGCAAACATTCATAACTCGAAACTCCGAAGCATATAGGATGATACCGGAAAAACCGCAGGGAGAGATCCCCCAACCGCCGGAGAGGGGGAAACCGCCCACGTTCGGGGAGCCGCCCTCGCCGCTTTGGGCGGACATGAAGGACGAGCTGGACAGCATGAAGAAAGCCATAGCAGACCTCCGAAAAACGATGGAAGGGCTGGAGGGAAGGGTCTCCGCCTTGGAGGGAGCGACGAGGTAGCTAGCGTCTTGATTCTGGCAGGCCGAGCCAGCAAGTCGCACAACGAACCACCAGTTTCCAGGGCCCAAGCGGCGCGGCAGAACGTCCTCCGCGTTCAGAGCGATTCCTAGCCGCACATCAGGGGTGTGCCCATCCTCTTCCCTGGGAGCGATTCTGGCGGGCCGCCAATTCCTCCGTGCCCCTTTCCGCCATGCACCGCTGGAACGACGCAGATGTCATCCTCCGCTGAGAACTGCGTCCCGTCATAGAACTCCCACGTGAGCGTCGCGGTGCTGTGACCGATCGGGAATGCACCGGCCTCGTCCTGTATCTGAACCACCATGTCGTCGAAGCCATCCTCACTCACGTCTTCGATGTGCGCGAGCAGCTTGTTCCACCTGCCCACCCTCTTGACCTTGAGCCCCTCCAGCTCCACGGTTGCGGGGTCGATGTTCGTGACATCCATCGTCACGCTGCCCAGTATCGCCACGGGAATCACTCCATGTCCATTGTTGTTGAAGCAGTTCGGGTCGCTCCCGGGCTTGATGTCGATCTCGACCTCGTCCGGGTACCCGACCGCTTCCAGCCTGATCCAGTCGTGGAACGTCCCATCGCCCGTCGTGTGCAGAAGGCGGAACTCGTGCCAGCCCAGCCCGACGGGGCTCAGAGTCATGAAGTCCTCCACGAGCGGGTAGTTCTCCCAACCCTTCTGGTAGTCGTATCCGCCTGATTCCGTGAACGTCGCCGTCTCGCCGGTATCGACGAATGTTATCGTCTTCGTCTCGTAGCCGCTCTTGCCGGGCGACCACGATATCGTGAGCAGGCCGCCGAGGGGCATCTCGCCGTACCACTGGATCGTGAGATCTGTCGCGTATCCGGCGTTGGTCTTGGGACCAAAAGCGAATTCATCCTCCGGCGTCGTTCCGACGACGAAGGGATTCGTGAATGGCGGGAACGGGTTTCCTCCAAAGCCCTGCCAGTTGAACTCG
>JAGMCJ010000081.1 GCA_023129265.1 Thermoplasmata archaeon
AAAGGTGTTTCAGTCTACCTCTACGGACGAAATCCGACCTATAGATTTGAGAGAAATGGCGAGTATCTTGTACGCCTGACAGTGAGAGACGCTTCTGGGAACGAAGGGATTGACGAGATCACAGTCTTAGTCAGAGAAGACGCCAGTGGCGATTTCCCTCTCCTCAGCTTGTTGTGGCTGTTGCCTATTCTCCTCGTAGTGGTGTTCCTTCTGGCGTATCATCGGTTGAAAAAAGGAAGTGAGAAGCAAGGGAATGATAAGAGCTAGGTCTCACCAATTTTGAAACAAGAATCGAAGGATCAAGAACTACTGAGATTGACCGTTTGCAGTCGAGGAAGGGCCCCCAGAAATGCCTCAGGCAGACCGTTTGCTTTCCTAATCTCGTAGTTCCTCCCTCTTTTCATATATCAAGAATCGAGACTCTTGTCGTTGTTGATAATGTTCAACGACATTTCTTCCCCGATTCGCAGTGGCGGTGCCATTTCCCCTAGGATTGGCAATGGCATCGTCCTGTGGGACACATCAGGCAATCCAGAATCCTGAGACATCCACCCGATCCGTACTCGTCGCGGCTAGCTCGCGGAATTCTTGCTTCCTCCATCTCGTCTACTCATTACTCACTTGGCTGGTTCTGTCCGTTTTATCCCTTCAACAGAGTGCGCGGAACCGGCATCACGGATAACTGCACAGACCAATCCTGCGGGAAATGAGATATACGACGCCCTCGTTCTGCAAGCGGTGATTTGTTGCTAGACATGCTCAAGAAATGCCTGTCCTCTTTTTCGGGCGACTACGCAGAGATGAGGTTCCACGAGAGGAAGTCCACGTACATCCGCATAGCGGCGGGAGAGCTCGAGGACGCCTCCTACCTCAAGAACGCGGGCGTGGGAGTCCGCGCCCTGGTCAACGGTTCGTGGGGCTTCAGCAGTACGAACGTTCTCAAGAGCAGCGCGATAGAGGGCAGTCTCCGCGACGCGGAGAAGGCCGCCAAGGTAGCCTCCCAGAACCGGACGGAGAAGGTCGAAGGGCTCACGGACGTCGAGCTGGCCAAAGGGACCTTCCGCCCGGTGGTGAACGACCCCGTGGAGAACCACTCGTTGGAGGAGAAGATGAACCTCGTCATAGAGGCGGAGAGGACGGCGAAGGACGAGTCGAAGAACGTGAAGTCGGCCATATCGGTCTACTCGGAGCTCGTCGACAGGAAGATAGTGGCCAATACGGACGGGGCCGAGTTCGAGCTCCATGACGTGAAGCCGGAGTTCTACGTCTACGCCATCGCCTCCGAGAACGGCGACAGGGTCGGGGCGGTGAAGACGGCGAGCGTCACGGGCGGTTGGAAGGACCTCTGGCGCAGGAAAGAGCCGCAGCAACTCGCACTGGATGCCTGCGACCTCGCGTCGAAGCTGCTCCACGCGAAGCACGCGAAGGGCGAGGCGGCCACCGTGATACTGGAACCCTCGCTCGTAGGGCTCATAAGCCACGAGGCGATCGGGCACACCGTCGAAGCGGACTTCGTGCTGGCCGGGTCCATAACCAAGGGCAAGCTCGGGCAGAAACTGGCGAGCGAGCTCGTCACACTCGTCGACAGCGGGAACCCGCCGGAGGATTCGCACGGCACGGGGAACGTGCTCGTGGACGATGAGGGTGTCCCCGCCAGGACGACGAGGATCATAGAGGACGGCGTGCTCAAGTCATACCTGCACGACCGCGAGACGGCCCTGATATTCGAGACCGAGCCTACGGGGAACGCGCGGGCGTTCGAGCACACGGACGAGCCCATAATCAGGATGACCAACACGTACATCCTTCCGGGCGACCACTCGCTGGAGGAGATGATCGAGGACGTGAAGGAAGGATACCTGATGCGGGGAGCGGGGAACGGACAGGCGGACTCCAACGCCGAGTTCATGTTCGAGGTCGAGGAGGCGTACAGGATTGAGAAGGGCGAGGTGAAGGAGCTCCTCAGAGGGGTCACGATAAGCGGGCAGGCGTTCGATGTGCTCAAGAGCGTCGACGCCATCGGAAAGGACTTCCTCTTCGACATAGGCGTCGGCTACTGCGGCAAGTTCCAGAGTGCGAAGGTCGACGGCGGCGGGGGTGCTCTCCGCTGCAAGGCGATCATCGGCGGGAGGCAGGAGGGGTGATGATGCTCGACGTTCTGGATGCATGTCATTACGCGGTCAAGAAGGCCCTGGAGCTCGGCGCGACGGAAGCGGAGGGCTTCGCCGCTGGCGGGAAGGAGATCAACGTCTCGATCGAGAGAAACGAGATCAAGATGGGGAAGAGCCAGGAGCTCTCGGGAATAGGAGTGCGAGTGATCCTGGACCATTCGCTGGGCTTCGCATCGGTCAACGACCTCACCAAGGCGGAGATCGCAAAGGCCGCAGAGAACGCGGTGGGACTCGCGAAACGGGCGCCCCCGCTCAAGTTCAACGAGCTTCCCGGCGTGAAGCCTGTCAGCAAGGTCGAGGGGCTGTACGACCCGAGGAGCAAGGACTTCACGATGGACGATGCCCTGGAGAACGCCACGAGGCTCCTGAAGACCGCCAAGGACTACGATCCGAGGGTCACGGTGGACGGCGGCTACTTCTCCGCCGACATCGGCCGGTCCGCAGTGGCCAACTCGACCGGGGTGGAGGTCTCCGAGGAGGCGTGCGCCTTCACGCATGTCATCATCGGCATGGCGGTCGAGGGCGACGATGTCTCCAGCTTCGACTACCGCTTCAACGGGACCAGGCGTGTGGACGAGATCGAGGTCGAGACGAGCGCGAGGACGCTGGCGGAAACGGTCGTCAACTCCCTCGGCGCGAAGAAGACCGAGAGCTTCAAGGGAGCGGTGATACTGAACCCCAACACGGTGGTGGACCTCCTTGCGCCCGTGATCGTTTTCTCCACGAACTCGAACTCCGTGCAGAAGGGCATGAGCAGATTCGCGGGACGCATCGATGACAAGGTCGCCTCGGAGGACCTGACCGTGCGGGATGACGGCCTCATCCCCGGCGGGCTGGGCTCATCGAGCTTCGACCGAGAGGGTCTGCCGCACCGACCGCTCCCCATAATCGAGAAGGGCGTACTGAAGAACTTCCTCTACAACGCGCTCACTGCGAAGAAGGAGGAGCGGGAGAGCACGGGCCACGCATCTGGCGGGATCTCGGGCCCGCCGAGAATCGCAACGACGAACCTCATGATCGAGCCCGGAGATGCCGATATCGACAGCCTGATTGGCGAGACGACCAAGGGCGTCATCATAAGCAGGTTCTCTGGCGTGCCGGACCCGATAAGCGGGGACTTCTCCGGTGCGGTGAAGGGCGGCTACCTGGTCGAGAACGGGGAGAAGGTGAGCCCGATAAAGGAGACCCTCGTGGCTGGCAACGTGTTCGAGCTCCTCAACGAGATCAGCGGCATATCGAAGGAGACGGAGAGGATAATGAGCTTCATCGCCCCTTGGGTGAGGCTGGAGAACGTCTCTGTCACGAGCGCGTGAGAGCGAGAAATGGGCCCGGCCGGATTTGAACCGACGACCCTCTGGTTATGAGCCAGATGCTCCACCAGGCTAAGCTACGGGCCCTCGTCGCGAGGATATGCTTTTCCGTATTTAAGACTGTAGCAGTGGTATCGGAGTTGGTATGTGGTATCCGAATTGGTGGTTTCCCGACGAGCCTTATATATGCTGCTCATAATGGGCTTATTGAGCCGTAACAGACAGTGTTGATTCTCTCCCGAGATAACGCTGGCCTGGAGGGGGGTGAACGAGCGCTCCATCACAGATGCTGGATGCCGGACGAGAGTTCTACGAACGCGACGGCTCCTCCCTCCTTTTTCTGCTCATCATTAAATATCCAGGAACCCATTTAGAAAGCGGGGGATAAGAGTGAGGGGCCTCTGTTCCGTATTGATGTGCGTCATGCTGATTCTGTCGATCAGTCCGCTGTATGTGCCCGTGGGCGAGGAGATCATGAGCCAGGCCACGGGGACGGAGTTCCTCACGTTCTGGTCCGGCGATCTCATCATAATGGCCCAGGAGCCTGACACGAAGGTCCACTTGTACGACCTCGACACCGGAGGACTGCTCAGCACGACCGACCCGCGGCTCTCGAGCCCGCCGATAACGAATCCTTTCATCCTGAGCAACTTCGGCGACTCCTGGGAGGAGAAGGGCGGAGTGGGCAACCTCAACCAGGAAATCAGGCTGAAGGTCGTCACATCCGATGCGGCAGGCGGGACCGCCACAAAGCCCGTGACCATTTGGACGGGATACCTCAATCCTGGAAGCGCCAATCCGTGGATGTCCTACGTCCCCGCCTACGGAGAGACTGGCAGGAGCGGCACGGAGCTCGGATACGAGTTCCTCGGGTTCGCGGACGAGGAGATGTACATCTTCGCCCTCAAGGATCCCAGTGCGACCACCAACATCACAGTGGACGACATGGTGACGAACTTGGACGCGGATACGGACGACGATTACACCCTGACGCCCGCCTCGCCGGAGCTCGACTACTCGGACTCCGAGATAGAGATATTCTACATCACAGGGTTCGAAGAGGACACGGTTCACGTGACGAGCAACGTCCTCGCCTCCGTCCTCGTGGGGAAGCGATCCAGGAACGTCAACCTGAATGACTGGTCGGCGACGCCGCCATCCTACGCAGCCGGTGACGAGGGCGTGGAGATCGGAACGCTCTTCTACGCGTACGTCAGGAGCTATCTTACGGTCTTCCCGCTGGAGGACGACACGCACGTCACAATCGTGGACCTCAGCGACGGTGACGACAGCTTCAACGTCACTCTCGACGGGGACGACTCGGACGGCACATATCAGTTCTACACGGCCACCGAGGACAGCTTCAGCCACGGTCTCATCCTGCCGAGGGGTTCGAATCCCTCTGTCAGCATCGTCAGCCCGGACAACGCGTTCGACTACGATTACGTCAAGATCGCTTCCGACAAGCCTGTTCTGATCTACGACGGACCGGTGGGCAGCAACGTCCTCGACTACGCCGATGTGGCTTATTCGATCCCGACCGGCCCGTCCAGTCAGGAGCTGTACTGCTACGCGCAGAACTCGGGGAACTCGAACGACCTGCAGATATTCGCATACAACCAGTCGACGAACGTCACGATCAAATCCCTGACGAGGACCCAGTTCTTCAGGTCGCCGAGCCACCACGACTTCACCATCGGACCCGCCGGGACGGCGTGGACGAAGGGTACGGACGGGTTCGGGTTCTGGTGGGGGAGCGACGTCTGGAGCGGAGAGATTCTCCACATAACCTCCGACCAGCCGATAACCGTCATAAACGGCGACTACGACGAGCCGCAGACGTTCGGCGCGTTCCTTCCATATACTCACATAGGTCCGCAACCTCCGGTGGCGGACGCGGGAGAGGACCAGACCGTTGAGGAGGGCGAGGATGTCACCCTCAATGGCTCAGGATCATTTGACCCGGATGACCTGGATGTGCTTACTGCGTACGAGTGGGACCTAGACGACAGAATCGACTCCAATGGCGATGGCGTATACACGAACGACGCGGACGCAACGGGCGTGATTGTCACCCACACGTATGGGGACAACGGCATCTTCAACATCACCCTCACCGTGACGGACTCGCAGGGTCTCCAGGACAACGACACGGTCCAGATAACGGTCGAGAACGTCCTGCCAGAGGTCCAGATGGACACGTCCTTCTCGGGCGACGAGGGTTCCGACATCCTGTTCGAGATCTCAGTGTCCGACCCAGGAAGCGACGACATCACGGTGCTGTGGTCGTGGGGAGACGGGACGAGTAATACCGAGACGCATTACAACGATGGCTTGGGACCTGACCCGTACCCGAGCCCGGAAATCAATCCGGTGACCCTAAATCTCGCAGAGACCCATTCGTACGGTCATGCGGGAACCTATGATGTCATTGTGACCGTGACAGACGACGACGGGGGCGAGACTCCTGCAAACGCGCAGGCGGTCATCGCTAACATGCCGCCCACCGTAGCGATCAGTTTTGCTGCTCCAAACCCCGCGAACGAGGGCGACTTCGTTACCTTTGACGGTTACTTCAACGACCCGAGCTGGCTCGACAATCACACGGCCGAGTGGGACTTCGGTGATAGTCCCCCGACGCAGGGAAGCTTCTCTCCGGGATGGGGATCGTCTCACCATGAGATGGACGCGGCCCAGCACGCATATGGGGACAACGACGTCTACTCCGTCATTCTGACCGTTGAGGACGACTTCGGCGCCTCAGACTCTGATCAGGTTGAGATCACGGTCCTGAACGTTGCACCGACCGTCTCGGGCACGGTGAGCGGGACTGGATACGAGCCCGCGACCCTCTCCTTCGACGGAAGCTTCGCGGACCCCGGCTGGCTGGATACCTGGGAATGGTGGTGGGACTTCAGGCCGGACCATGACTCGGACGGCGACGGGAATCCGACGAACGACAGAGACGTCGAGGGTCAGGTTCTAGCCGCAGGTCAGCTCCCAACCGTCCAGTGGACGTTCAACGACGACTACGAGGGACCTGTCTATCTGTACGTCCTCGACGACGACGACGGGCTCGGAATGACGATAGTCGATGTCACCGTCGAGAACGTCGCGCCAGAGATGACCGCTCAGCCGCGGTACTTCTTCAATGCATCCATGGGACTGAGAATAGCGGGCGAGAAATGGCACGACGTCACAATCTACCTATTCGAAGACGACATCGAGATATGGACCGCCACTCTCATGAGGCATCCTGGAAGCCCGAACGAGCAGATGGCCTGGTTTGAGAATGTCTCCATCAACCTCTCACGGGCCTACAGGGCCGAGGTCTACTACACTCCGGCTGACGACCCCGTGAACGGGCAGATCTGGGGAGCGACTCCCGCCTGGTTGATTGCGGAGTTCGAGGACAGCTCGGAGTCAAGGCTACATCATACGTTCAACGTGAGGCACGAGAAGACGTGGTTCTGGGATGTTCGGAACGTCTCGGACCTGTTCCTCGGGCACAACATCACGTTCCTGGCGGATGGCACGGACCCGGGCAGTGATGACCTCGTGTTCGAATGGAACTGGGGAGACAGCACAGTAAGCACCGTAACGTATTACAACGACGGGTCGGCTCCCGATGCACACCCAAGCTACTGGTACGGGACCTATCTCTTCTCAGCGCACTGCCTCGTCATGCACGCCTTCGGCGGTCACGGAACGTACGTCGTCACGGTCCAGCTGTATGACGATGACGGCGGAGCGGTCACGACAACGTTCCTGATAACGATATGAGAAGCGCCGCCGACCGGATTTGAACCGGTGACCCTCCGGTTTCTGCTGCAGCTATTAACAGCCGGGAGCTCCACCAGACTAAGCTACGGCGGCAACGAGCGTCCCATAGGGTGGACAACTAAAATAGCTTTTCGTCAGAGGGATTTCCTCAGTTCATCTATCATGTTCAGGGTCTCGTCAAGGCTCTTCTTGACGCGGTCGAGATACTCGGCGACCCTGTCCGTGACGAGGGCCCCGTCGGGTGTCGGCAGGATCAGACCCTCCTCTTCTAGGATGCGGAGGGAATATCTGACCTTGTGCCGCGGGTAGTTGAACATCTCGGAGAGCTTGATGATGCCGATGGGCTGGTTGTCCCTGATCGTCTTGAGCATCTCCACATGCCTTTGGAGGAGCTCAATCCTCGACTCGAGGGTGCCTTCCTCCAACTCTTCCGTCATCTCCATCAAACGCCTCCTGGCTCGTACCCTGAATGCGTTTCAGGGCTTAATATGTTGTGGGGCTAGGTCTCTCCGATCCACGATGCCATCTGTCTGTTGCTGACCGCCGCCGAGTCGGACCGTGACACGGCCACGACCCCGACGGGGATCTCATGCGGGAGGAGCGTCATCCCCCACTCGCACGCTTCCTTTGCGGACATGCCCTCTCCCATCTTGTCGAAAATCCTGAGCGACATGACCTGGCGGACGATATCCTCCCCTATGCCCGTGGCGGAGACCGCTCCATGTCCTCCGCAATATATCCCGGCGCCAATGATGGGCGTGTCCCCGACCCGCCCGGGAAGCATGAAGGAAGTCCCGCCAGTCGAGTTCCCCGACGCCATCTTCCCTTCGCCGTCGACCGCCACGGCGCCGACGGTGCCGATGCGGTAGTCCCTCCACTTGCCCGCCCATTCCGGAACGTCGCCTTCCTCGAGCTTCTTCTTGATCATCTCCAACCGCTCGACGGACTTCTCGGTCTTCGGGTCGAAGTACTCGAACCCCTGCTTCCTCGCGAAGGAGAGCACCCACTCGCCCGCCAGCATGATGTGCGGCGTCTCCATCACCTTTCTCGCGACGGCGATCGGGTTCTTCACGTCCTCGATGCTGGCAACGCATCCGCAGTTCATATCGGAGTCCATCAGGGACGCGTCCATCTGCAGCGAGCCGTCGAGCCTGAGCCGCGAGCCCAATCCAGCGTTCGTGCGTGGGTCGTCCTCCAGGACGATTATCGCCTCGACAACGGCTTCGATGGCGCCCCCGCCCCCCTCCAGGACGGACATGCCCG
>JAGMCJ010000082.1 GCA_023129265.1 Thermoplasmata archaeon
CATCCAACACCTTCGGACGGACTAGTGAGAACCGGTATGGAATGACCTCCTGAGGACCGAACTGGAGGAAATATGGATTCACCGATGTTCCTCGAAGGGACGCCGACGTCAGAACAGCCAGGACAACATTTATTAACGATGGCCACATTGAAAGCTGAACGCCGAGATGAAATCACCTTGGAGTGAAACGCTTGGGTAACATAAGACCGACGTACATCAAGAGGATTGCTGTGGAACTCATCAAGAGATATCCGGAAGAGTTCACCGACGACTTCGAGCACAACAAGAAGAAAGTCCAGGAGCTGACGGACGTGACTACGGCAACCTTGAGAAACAGAATCGCGGGATACCTCACAACGTTCAGGAAGCACTACGAGGCCTGATCCCGGGCAAGTTTTTTTTTGGCTTGCCAGGGAAAACCCCGTGGCAAGCGTCTAACCTTCATCAACCCCCTGCCGTTAGGCTTATACCCTGCGAAGTAGGAACGAGGTGGGCATCTCAACCTGGTGGCGAGAGATGAACTACGCTGTCGAGACAAAAGATCTGACGAGAATCTTCCGCGTGAAGAAGCGGAGGAGAAGGCGTAGCGAGAGCAAGGGATCGGAGCAGGACGTCACAGCGCTGAAGGACGTGAACCTGCGCATCGAAGAGGGCGAGCTCTTCGGTCTCCTGGGCCCCAACGGTGCTGGAAAGACAACACTGATAAAGATCCTCTGCACGCTTCTTCTTCCCACTTCTGGAAAGGCCTATGTCGCCGGGAACGACGTCGAGAAGGACCCGTATCCGATTAGAAGGATCATCAACATGGTCTCGGGCGGGGAAACATCTGGCTACGGACTTCTCACGACCCGCGAGAATCTCTGGATGTTCTCCCAGTTCTACGGAATCCCCTCCAAGGAGGCCAAGAAACGGATAGATGAGATGCTGGAGGCCTTCGGGATCTGGGACAAGAGGAACGCGAAGGTCAGGACGCTCTCGACGGGCGAAAGGCAGAAGGCGAACGTGATCAGAGGATTCATGACGGACCCGAGCATAATCTTCCTCGATGAGCCTACTCTGGGTCTTGACGTGAACGCGAGTCGAACAATCAGGAAGTTCATCAGCGACTGGGTGAGGGAGACGAGCGGGAGGACCGTTCTCCTCACGACCCACTACATGATGGAGGCGGACGAGCTCTGCGACAGGCTGGCGATCATAGACGAAGGCGGAATAGTGGCATGCGACACGCCTCGGAATCTGAAGAAGACGGTCAGCAAGGCCTCATCGCTCATGTTCGAGGCAGATTACCTTCGGGATCCTGACAAGCTCAAGGGAATCGAAGGCATTCAGAACTTCACCTACAAGCACAACGGTCAGATGAACAGGACGCTGCTCACATTCATAGTCGAGGACGAATCCGCGGTTGCGGACATCGTCTCCAGGATCGTGGAACAGGGCGCGAAGATCCACTCGCTGGAGAAGAGGGAGCCCACTCTCGAGGATGTCTTCGTCTCTCTCGTGGGCAAGGGGCTGGCATGAAGGAATACTTGCTGCTCAACCTGAGGGCCCTGAAGGGCCGAGCGTACCCAAGGGTAGTGGGAGGCACCCGGGAACTCAGCTGGATATTCTTCGATACGATTCTGCCACTGCTCACCGTCGCTGCTTACGTCTTCGTCTATCAATATCTCGGCAGCCTTGCTCAAGGGCCACAGAAGGAATACATCGGTCAGTTCGTCGGCTACGTCATCCTCGGAGGTGCTATGACAGCCTATTGGATGAATGTCCTGTGGAGCATGGCGGCTCAGTTCTACTGGGAGAAGGAGATAGGCAACCTTCAGCTCTATATGATCGCTCCGATGTCGAGGATGGCGGTCCTCGGAGGCATGGCTGTCGGCGGGATGTTCTACACCACCGTGCGGGCGGTCTCCACGATAGTCATAGGCGTGCTCATATTCGGAGTGACCTTCTCCCTCGGCCCACCAATCTACTTGATTCTCGTGTTCCTCCTCACTCTGATTGCTCTCTACGGGATGGGGATGCTCTTCGCCTCGCTCTACATGCTCTACGGAAGGGAGGCATGGCATACGTCCAGCCTTCTCACCGAGCCCATCTACCTCGTCTCGGGGTTCTATTTCCCGGTGAAGTACATGGGAGCCATTGTCGCGGTGTCCGCATCCATCATTCCCATCACGCTCGGCCTTGACGCTCTCAGGCAGCTCATGTTTACCGAAACCGCTGGCATCCACGGCTTCCTTCCTGTGGAAGTGGAGCTGGTCGCACTTGCGGTCCTGTCCGTTCTCTTCCTCTTCTTAGCTAGACACTCTCTTCGCTTCATGGAGAACCTGGGCCGAAAGACCGGGAGGTTGACGATGAGATGGCAATGAAGGAGAACCTCAGGACCCTTCTCGGGGCCGGTTGGCTCGGCTGGCAGATGGAGGCCAACTGGACGGACCCCTTCCTCTTCATGATATACTCTGTAGCGAAGCCCGTCTCCGCTGCCTTGATTCTTGTCTTCATGTACATCGTCATCCTCGGCGGGGTCGCCACTGAAAGCACGGCATTCGCCTACATATTCCTGGGCAACGCTTTCTTCATCTATGTGGGGCAAGTGCTCTTCGGCGTGACCTGGGTCATCCACGAGGACAGGGAGCACTTCCAGACTCTGAAGTTGATATACATCTCACCGATCAGCTTCTACTACTACATCATAGGTCGAGCGGGAAGCAAGATCCTCATCGCGACGGTGGCGGTCGTGGTCACACTGCTCTTCGGCATCTTCATCCTGGGCATTCCCGTGGACGCGTTCACGATGGACTGGGCCCTTCTTGTCCTCTGCTTGACCGTGGGCATGGCATGCTTGGTCTCCATCGGTATCGCTCTGGCAGGAATCACCTTCATGACCGCCAAGCACAGCGGAGGTATCAACGAAGGCATCGCGGGTCTGTTCTACGTCTTCTGCGGCGTCGTTTTCCCCATAACTCAACTCCCCGCGTGGGGTCAATCCCTCGGATATGCCATTCCAGTGACATACTGGCTGGAAGCGATGAGGAAGGCCCTGCTCCCCGCACAACAGCTGGAAGGCACAGGACTGCACGGCATCGAGAACTTCTGGCTAGTCGCACTGCTGGCGGTCTCAGCCCTATTCTTCTACTTCCTGTCAATACTCATTTTCAGACTGGGCGACTACCTCGCCAGGCGGGCGGGAAAAATCGATATGACTACCGCTTACTAGACTTCTCTCTCAGATAGGGCATCCTCATTATGTGACCGCATTCTCCGCACGTTATCGTTATCCTTGAACTCCTGAGCCGCACCCTGCTGTTCTCGGACGGGAGCAGGAAGGAGCCACATTTGCGGCAGAACCTTCTCTTCAGGGCCGAAGGAATGGGCGTGTTGTACCTCATGCCGATGCGCCTTGCCAGCTGGACGTATCTGTTAGACCTCCTCAAGTTGCCCCGGAGGGCCTCCTTCTCGGCCTGCTGGAACAAAATCAGAATCCGCTCCCGCGCGATTCTCCGCTCGAGACCCTTCTTCCTTCTTCTTGCCATGCTCAGCTAGGGGTGAAGACTTACTAGCAAATATGATTTAGGCTAAGAGATATTACCGACCATGACGAAATCGAGAGTGGGGAAGATATTCCGAAATGCCGAGAAGGGCATCGACTGCATTGTGTTCATTAATGGAAGCGAGCCGCTTCTCGACATGACGTTCTTCTACGTTACTGGTTTCACGTCAGGCCTCTTCGAGGGCAGCGCCGTTTTCACATATCCAGATAAATCGATGAGATTGGTGACATCGCTCCTTGAGCGGGAGAGCGCGAGAAGGGCGGACTTCCCCGTGAGGATATTCAAGAGCAACCCGGAGAGGGAGAAGATGTTCAAGTCCTCGCTTCGAGGCTGCAAGAGAATCGGTGTGAACTCGCCGGAGCTCACGTATCGGAACTATATGTTGCTCAAGAAGCTCGCTCCCAAAGCGGAGCTCGTGGACGTATCCCAAGCCGTGATGAAAGCCAGGGTCGTGAAGGACAGGAAGGAGATCGCGACGATAAGGAGAGCGTGCGAAATCTCATCCGAGGTCGCCAAGGAGATCATTCCCTACATAGACGTCGGAGTGAAGGA
The DNA here is from genome assembly GCA_023129265.1 of Thermoplasmata archaeon. Classification (GTDB taxonomy): domain Archaea; phylum Thermoplasmatota; class Thermoplasmata; order RBG-16-68-12; family JAGMCJ01; genus JAGMCJ01. Next base: position 4,098 of record JAGMCJ010000082.1, read on the forward strand.
GTACGAACTCGCGGCGAGGATAAACTTCCTGATGCAGAAGAAGGGAGCGTCTGAACCCGCGTTCGAGACGATACCCGCCTCGGGGCCGAACTCGGCGGAGGCACACTACACGGCGGCGGACAGAACGCTTCAGAAGCGAGATTTCGTCCTCTTCGATTTCGGGGCCCGCTACAAGAAATACGTCTCGGATCTGACGAGGACCTACGTCCTGGGAAAGGCGAGGAAGAAGCAGAAGGAGATGCACGAGATCGTTCTGAAGACCCAGAGTAGCGCCATGAGGAGAATACGGCCGGGAGTGAAGGCATCAACGGTCCACAATGCAGCGGCGAGGATGATTGACAAGACGAAGTACAGGGGCAAGTTCACCCACGGGCTCGGACATAGCATTGGGTTGTCTGTCCATGATGGAATGGGCCTTGGTCCGTTCTCGGACTTCAAGCTCGAGAAGGGAATGGTCTTCACCGTTGAACCAGGGATATACGTTCGCGGATATGGTGGCGTTAGGATTGAAGACGACATCGTCGTAACGAAGGGCGGCTGCGAGTCTCTTACGACGGCCGACCGCAATCTCATCGAGATCTAGGCCTGGAACTCCTGCACGATTCTTGGCGGGAAGCGTCCCGTCTCGATATCCTTGATTATTCGGGCGACGGTCTTCCTTGCCAGCGACACTTGCTCTTCAGTTATCCAACCCTTCTCGATAGCTTCTTGAAACTCGTCCTCATCGAGTATCTCGTACCGCATGTCAGGCAGGACAAACACGTCGAGGTACAGATCGATAATCTCATACCCTCCCTCGACGCGAGAAGGCTCAGTGTTCACGTTGCAGAAGTAGCCCGTGAGGTTCCCACCCTTGTCTGTGACTACGATGATTTCAAGTGGAGGGTCGAAGAACTCGAACAACAGGGCACGATAGCCCTCTGCCACGACTTCCTGACCATGTATGATCAACGGCCTTCTGAAATCGGTGAAGTCGAACCGCGTTATGACAAGGTCCCCTCGGTCCTCGACCAATTCTTGTTCGTAATCGAATGACTCGCCGTGGGGCCTAATCACTCTGACGAGCACGACCCATCAACACATTCTCGACTATAACTACTCGACCGGCGGTTCTTCCATCTTCCTGCGTCTGACGAGCACGAGCACAACCACGAGGACCGCAACCACCATGAGCGCTATCGCCGCATACAAGACGTAGTCGAATCCCTTGTCGTCTCCTACATCTTCCACGGGCGGATGGCTGTGCGGGTCGTCGGGATTGGTCTTGTTCTGATACTCAACGAGGTTGGAGAATCCATCCCCATCCAGATCTTCATCGGCATCGGAGGGATCCAAGGGATCAAGAGAATGCGAGTGCTCCCAGCCGTCGGGCATCGTGTCCCCGTCCGTGTCCTCCGACAGCGGGTCAGTGCCAAGACCGTCCTCCATCTCATCCGACAGGCCATCGCCGTCATCGTCCAGATCACTGAAATCCGGTTCCCCGTCTCCGTCCGTATCCACAGTATCTCCCTCGAAGACCTCAGTGTGGGAGACGTTCATGAAAATCGTCCTGTTGTGGTAAGCGAAGAAGATCGTGGGGTGTGTCACCAGTATCCTCGTATCGTTGTTTATCTTCATTCCATCCTCGTACGTCTCATGAGCGAGCGTGATGTTCCTGATGAACCCTTGAGAGTCGGTCTGACCGGAGAAGACGAGCACATCGTTGTCGAACACTCGGACCTCTGCGTTCTCAACGGGACTCGACGTATCGTGGTCGATGGTCCTAATCGACAGGCAGTTTCTCACGAATACGTAACAGGCGGGACACCCAGCACCTGCAGAGACCACTCCGCCGAAGGTGGAATTAACCAGTGTCAGAGAGGACCCGCCCTTGACGTAGAGGTCCCTGAGTGACCCGAGGATTGTGGAGTTGCGAAACATCGCATCCCCCTCATCGCTGTCGACACCGTCATCAATGCCAGAGATGTTTGCATCCTCGAACACTCCTCCTGAATTCCGGAGCCTGAGGCCCACGACGCTTCCTGAGGAGATGTCCCCCGTCGAGTCGATCGTGGTAGAATCCAGATGGAATCCCGTCTGCTCATTGTCCTGAGCGATGTTCATCCGGCTCACGAACAGACCGCTACCCACGGAAGAGAAGCCGTAGTCATTGCCTCGCGCCACGTTGGAAGTCAAAACTGGGTGTGAAGCATAGGAATAGAATCCATAGGTGTTGTTCTCCATCGTGTTGTTGAGTATCGTGGATGTCGACGCGTACAGCCGTATTCCTTGCGTGTTATTCTCGAACCTACAGTTACGGACAGTCGTGTTTGTATTCTCGATGTAGGTACCATTTCCAGCGTACTCGACCTTTGCGAAATTGAACACGGACGACCAGCTCCCCGAACGGAAATTCACGCCATTCCAGTCTCCTTTCTGAGGTGCAGAGGAGTTGGAAGTGAAGGTAATCATCTGGCTCCATGTGCCCTGAGCAATCAGGGTTCCCACCACGGAGAGCCTCGTTCCATTGTCAAATGATATTGTCGCCCCGGGATCAATCGTGAGAGTTGCGCTCTGTCCGACAACCAGGTCCTGTTCGACGACCCTCGCCGAAGAGTCCCAGTGATTGTCGACCACCTCAAACGACACGTTGTGGTAGAACACATCAGGAGGCTGACTGTAGCTAGCGTTGACCCACCATGTCCCTGTCTGGTCAACGGTGTGGTTGCTTCTTATCACTCCACCACCATCAGGATCGGATGCCACACTATACACGAGCGAGCCGCTGGGATGGTACCACTGAAAAACCACATCGACGAGCGCAGATGGTGGCGAGCCCGTGAAGTTCAGGAACGCAATCGCCACGACCTTCGAACCGTTCACGTAGTCCAATACCGTAGTCATCACGATGTCGTTTACGGTGACATCAGCTCTCACGTTGACGCCTGTGAGCGTGCTCATGACGAGGATTGCCATGATGGTAATGGCAACGCGGCTTTTCATGTGATCAAGACCATGGTTCGCACTATATATTCGTTTCCTGAATGGCCAGGAGACGGCTCCGAGGACGGAATCTACTTGCGCCCGGGAACGAGTCCCCAGTAACCTATGCTGTGCCCGTACTCGTTGTTCAGGTGGTCAGCTATCTCAGTTGCGGCCTCGTACTCGCCGTTGTCGTACAGGTCCATCAGGTGGTCCAGCGCTTCCGAGGCCGTCATCTGAGTGCCGTCGGGGAAGGTAACAACATCATCGGAACCTACAGTCCCGCTGTCGATGTTGTATTCCCAAGCTGTAATCTGAAGCAGGGCCAACTCTCCCTTGTTGGTACCTCTGCCTCCCCCTCCTCCTCCCTTGGGACAGATATCTCCTTCCCCGACCGTAATCGTGGTCGTAATGGTGGCCGAGCCACCATCATCATCGGTTACAGTGAGAGTGACTACATACGTTCCAGGTGAGCTGTAAGCATGAGTCTGAGTGTCCTGGACATTGAGTGGAGGAGTAGTTCCTCCGAAGTAGGGCTCGTACGGGCTCGGATAGGGATCACTGGGCGGCACTCTGGACGGGTCATAGTAGTAGGTCGTGGTTGTGACGTTGCTGCCATCTCCCCAATCCCACGTGAACGTCAGGTCATCGCTGCCCGGGTCCGTTGCAGACCCAACGAAGGTCAAAGGCGCACCTACGAGTGCCCCGATGTTTATGTCGA
>JAGMCJ010000083.1 GCA_023129265.1 Thermoplasmata archaeon
TGAAGGTGTGGTTGCCTATCTTGCACTGTCCACCCTCCGCGAAGTCCAGGATTATCCAGACAGGATTGGCTCCCCACAGCTTTCCGTTGATGGGCTGATCGCCCATTATCGCGTCGTTGACGTCCTCGTACGGGTCGTATGTGACCACCGCGGTGTAGTTGACGGACTCACCCGCATCCAGGCGGATCGTGATACCCTGGTCCCCAGAGCTTGGATTGAGCATCGGATCCCCAGGCCACCTTTCCACCTCGATGTAGGCGGCTATGTCATCGAACTGGCCGGTCTCCCTGTCGTAGTTCTCGTAGAGAGTGAGTTCCACATTGTGCCACTTCTCTCCAGTGACTCTCAAGAAAAGCGTGACCTCGATGTATACGCCTTTTATCGTTGGGGTCGGATCCACGTTTAGCACGTCCACATAGCCAAAGGCCGTCCCTGTCAGGCCATCATCATCCGTCACTGTGAGTTTCACTTCGGTGTAGTAGTCATCGTACCAGATGAACGTCACGATCGGACCGGTCGCATCGACATCGTTGTCGTAGATGCCATCACCATCACTGTCGACGAACACGTCAAGGTCCCATTCGTAGCTGACTATCGTCCCGTCAGGGTCGTACGAACCAGAGCCATCAAGTGTGACCAGATCGCCCTCATAGATAGTTTCAGGGGTTATGACGATGTCCGGCACCGGCGCGTCCTCATCCTCGGGTATCATTGCCGAGGAGATGAATGTCAGGTCATGTCCATTCGGGGTCTTGTAGTCGGCAACTGGGTCGAACGCGTCGAAGTGAATCTCGAAGTAATCATCCGGATCTGGGCCTAGCGTCACTGTCGTGTCGAGCCTTACGGTAGTCTTGCCAGGGAGAACCTCAGGCTCGTAGAAGTAAATGTCCCATATCGCATCATCGCCGACGTAGACATGATGCTTGCCTCCCCACCCCTCGTCGAAGGGATTGTACTCCGTGTTTCCGAAGTCGGGCAGGTAAGAAGTCTCACCCTCGATATCTATGCTCACAAAGTCATCCGATGTCGTCCAGTTGTGAATCGCAATGGCGATTCTCAGATCGGTGAGATCATCATTCCCTCTGTTCTCGACAATCATCTCAAAAGTGCAGACAACATCTGGGCCGAAATCACAATAGGTGACCCACCCACCGGCTTTCCAACCTCCACCTTTCGCTCTTTCGCCGGGATCAGCGTTCAGCCAGATGTGGGCACCACCGCCACCGCCTGCAAGAACTGCCGGGAGCAGGGCAATTATCATCATAGAAGCGCAGGCTAGAGCTAAAGTCCTTTTCGCGTACTCTCGCATTCCTTTCACCTTCCTCCAAACCCCGAGAGGCTGTGTCCACGCCGAGTGGGAGCGTGCGTGTGGGCAAAAAGACGCCCCTCCTCGACGCCTCGTTGGACAGCCTCCCCCTCTTTTTGGAAGCTTATGCATTTCATGAATTGGCCTGGGAGGATATAAAGGCGGACTGGAAACCATCCTGAATGGTACCACATACCAGACGACATACCATGCTTAGTCTGCCTGGCAGGAGACGATGAAGGCGGGTTCTCTCCTTGGTAGCCATGCGAAAGTAATATATTCAGCGTAGCTAATCATTAGACAAGTGTGGGCATGAACTACCGAGCACTTCCAGTCATCGCAATCATTATTATCTCTCTCTACTTTGCCACGAACGTATCAGCACAAGTTAATGTGACCAACGTTACCGTTGAGATGGATCGCACCACCTTCTACGTCAATAAATCGGAGGCTACTGCAACTGCGACATTAGAGTACACCGGGCCAAAGAACAAGCTTGGCGATGTCAATTTCACTTGGTATCGACCAGATGGGAGTTTAGCAGGCAAGACGACAGATTCGGCCAAGGACGATGCGAATGCCACGAGCGCCATAACGGTGGACATGGTAGGTACATGGCATGTGAACGCTACGTACGTGAACCAGACGGATCAATTCCATAACATACCCTTTGAGGTTAGGAGT
>JAGMCJ010000084.1 GCA_023129265.1 Thermoplasmata archaeon
GGTTAGGCTTCCCGTGGGCTCGCGCTCCACAGTACCGGAGAGAACGTGGGCGGGCTTAACTTCTGGGTTCGGGATGGGACCAGGTGTATCCCCGCCACTCTGGCCGTCATACCGCCCCGCTAATTGCTCACAACGGTATATAACCTTTTTCCAAGTCCATCGTGCCCGCGCCTATTACGTGCGCCTCAAGAACAGAAGTCGGTGCAGTCTGGCGGGAGCTAGGCGAAAAGGGAGAACAGACCGAAGAGCAGGTTGCCGAGAAGGAAAGAGAGTGCGAAGGAGACCGTCAGAGGCACGAGGAAGGGAATCTGCGGCGTCACCCAGACCCGGTCGTGACCCGCCTCAATCAGCTTCTGCGCTTCCTCCTCTATGTTCCTGCTTCGTCTCGGAAGGAGTTCTCTGACCAGCCTTCCGTCCTCGATTCTCTGCATCAGCCATACGAACTTCGGAAGATGCCTCGGGTCCGTTTTGTAGCCGAACAGACCTTCGGGCATCTTGAGGCTCCCCTTCGAGAGATTGTAGATCACGAATGCGAGAGGTGCGAAGACCAGCAGGAGTGCCGCATTGAGCAGGGTTACCAGCGCGAACGGGAACGCAGTGCCGAACCCGCTCAGTTCGCCCCAACCTAGGAGAGGGAACCCGAAGAATGCTGGGTATACTGGGACCAAGATGGCAACGGCCATGAACGATTTCGCGTCCGCGCCTCCCCTGAGGAGGCCCAACATATAGAACGCGTAGGCCACAAGAATCATCACGGGGATCGTGAGCAATTGGAGGAACTTCGTGAGCTCCTCCCCTCCGGTCTGGAAGAAATGGTACAGCAGGAATGCGATGACGACAAGAGCCAATAGATAGAGCCCAATCACGGTCCCCTTGAGCCAGTTCTTCGAACTCTCGAGGATTGGCTCCCTGTCCCAGAAGACGTCGAAGTACATGATGGCCACGGGCACGAGGATCAGATGATGATGGAGAGAATACCCGCCCGAGAGCATCTGGGCTTCGAGGACACCGATGGCGCAAAGCCCCATCAGAACCCACACGATGTTCGAGACCCTTCTCGTTCTCAGATCGGAAACGGACCCGTAAGTAAGGAAGAACAAACCTAGGACGAACCTTAGGATGTCCAATTCCTCCATGCGTATCGATAGTAACTCCGAATTAAAAAGGTAGTGGTGTGGTTACGGCGCGCAGAGATCACGTGAGTGTCAGGCCAAGATCCTCCGCAAACCTGTGCGCCTCGTTGAACTCGCGGTACGTGAGTCTTCTTCCGATCTTCTCGTGGTGGAGTGCCTTGTATTCGGGTCTGTACTGGTCCATGATGTTGACGACCATCTTGCTCGTGTCTAGGTTCTCCTTCACCCACCTGAGGATCGGTTTGGTGCAGCACTCGACATGTCCTGGTATCACGAGGTGTCTCATGATGATCTCCGCGTGCTCGTTCGCCAAGCTGTGGTTTCTCGTCACGATTTGCCAATAGTTAGGAGCATCCGAGAGCTCTTCTCCGCACTCGCCAGGTCCGTATTTGAAGTCGGAGAGGTACACGTCAACAACTCCGCGAAGAAGCTTCATCGCTTCTCTCGACATGTACATGTTCGAGTTCCAAATCTGAGGTAGTGGTGCGGAGCAGATGCGCAGGACCTGCAGTATGTATTCCAGGTTCGGCGTTGGTTCCCCGCCCACCCAGTTTATATTCCTAACGTTGCCGGTCATCCTCTCTATGTCTCGGGAAAGGACCTCCGTTGGAATGTATCTTCCCGCATTTCGCTGACTTATGTCCCAGTTCTGGCAGAATATGCATCTGAAAGTGCATCTGTTGAAGAAGATTGTGTAAGAGGGAATGACGTCCGGCTCCTCTCCCCAATGGACGAACTTGGATGCCACTCTGGCCTCTCCCGCCTTGCAGTAGCCTTTCTCTCCCGCCAGCCGATTCACTCCACAAGCCCGTTCGCAGAGATGACAACTCTCCATAATCCTTCGGGCGAGTTCGATCTTCAAATCGATTAGTGTGTTTCCCGGATCGGCCGTCTTGCCCTCCGCCTCCAAGAAGGTGTCATGGTCCGCCCAGAGTGTGGGCATGTCCTCCGTAAGATCCGAGTCTATGCCCTGGGCAGCCTCTGCAAGAAACGCGGGGAGCCTTTCCCCCCTTAGGATGGAGAAATAGTTGGAAAGATTCTGCTTGGAGTCCTTCACGACATTTCATGGTTGCGTCAGGTGAAAAGCCTTATGGTCCAGCCTCCGAAAGATTTTATACGCCTCGATAATGTATATCCGACTCTCCATGAGCCGAGAGGAAACCACACCTGAGGTTGAGATCCAGCTCAGCCGCAATCTAGGTCTTCTAGACGTCACCATGATAGGGATAGGCGGGATGATCGGGGCGGGCATCTTCGTTCTCATGGGAAGTGCCTCCTCCGTGGCTGGTAGCGCTGCCATCATCGCTCTAGCTCTCAACGGCCTGGTGGCATTGATAACCGCACTCTCGTACGCCGAGCTTGGCTCCGCCTTTCCCGCCGCCGGCAGCGTCTACATCTGGGCAAGGGAAGGGCTCCCGCCTCCCGCGGGCTTCTTCAGCGGATGGGCGTCGTGGATAGCCGCCACGATCGCATGCAGTCTCTACGCGGTTGGGTTCGGCAGTTTCGCCGTCTTCGCCCTCGGTCCCGAAGTTGCGGGGGTCATTCAGAATCCCCCATTTTGGCTCGTCCGGATCATCGCGGTTCTCATCGTCCTGGCCTTCGTCTTCATAAACTACTTCGGCGTCGAGACGACCGGAAAGACCGAGTCGTGGCTTACCGCGGCGAAGGTGGGCATACTTGCGGTTTTCGTCCTGGGCGGCTTCATAGCCATCTTCGGCGATCCTGGACACTTGAACGATTTCGTTGATGACTTTGTTGGTCAGAACACGTCCAGCGTTTTCCTGGCTATGGGACTCACGCTCATCGCATTTCAAGGGTTCGAGATTATCGCTCAGTCTGGCGAAGAAGTCAAGAACCCGAAAAGGAACATCCCCAGAGCGATATTCATCTCAATCGGAGTTGTTGTCCTTCTCTATGTGCTAACGTTCTTTGTCTTCTATGAACACCTGGTGGACCCGAAATTCGTGGATCCCAATTCCCCCGAACTCGCGATGATTCGGGCAGCAAACGGAATCATTCCCATAGGTGGTTCAGCGCTGATGCTTGCGGGAGGCTTTCTTGCCACAACTTCTGCATTGAATGCAACTGTCTATTCCTCCTCGAGGGTTTCGTTTGCCATGGGCAGGGATGGAACCATCCCTCATCGACTGGGGAAGATTCACCCAGTTAGGAGAACACCTTCCAATGCGATACTGACAAGCGGTCTGATCATAGGCCTGATGGCCGTACTCCTTCCCATAGAGCAGATTGCAGCATCAGCATCCGTGATGTTTCTCTTGCTCTTCACCCTCGCAAATGCATCCGTGATTTCCCTGAGGAAGAAAAGACCCGATCTGGACAGAGGATTCAGGGTTCCATTTGTCCCCGTTGTGCCGTTGATTGGTATGGTTCTGAACGTCTCTCTAGCCATTTACATATGGTTCTTGGAACCTCTGGAGGGAAACCTCGGTCCCGGTCAGATTGCGTGGTACGTAGCGCTGACGTGGATTCTCATAGGATTAGTGATTCATTATCCGACGGGCGGTAGGAGGGAGATCACCGAGATCAAGCCCGCCCGAAGGGTCGAGGTCCTTGAGGTACTTTCCAAGGGAACCGCCAAAATAGACAAGAAGAAGTACAGGGTCATGGTCCCGATTAAGGGACCTGAGGATATGCCTTTGGTCGATTTCGGAGCTTCTCTGGCGAAGGACAGGAACGGGGAACTGACCATACTTAACGTGTTCGAAGTCCCGAAGGCCACGCCCCTGAAGTCGGTGGGCTATGGACATGTGAGTTCGTCGATAAGAGAAATGGGTCGTCTGGAGAAGTCCGCAAGGAAGGAAGATGTCAAGGTCCATGCGCTCCTCAAGATTTCGCACGACGTCTACGACGCCATCATCAGGACCATCGAGAACGAGGACGTGAATCTCATAGTCCTTGGATGGACGGGCGGGCCGCCGAGTCGTCGAAGGATATTCGGGACCAACATAGACTACCTAGTGCAGAGGGCGCCATCGGATGTCGTCGTCTTCAAGTTCAAAGGTATGCCCGAGAAGCTCGACAGCATACTCCTTCTCGCAGGTCATGAATGGCACGCCTCGCATGCGGCAGAACTGGCCTCCAGCATCGCGAAGAGATCCGAGGCAACGGTCACAGTCCTCGGTGTAGTGACGGACGCAAGCAAGAGGAGATTGGACGAGAGGGCCGTCCAGAGGCTGTCAACGATCTGCCGCGAAAACGGGATTGGCGTAGACACCAAGATAGTCACGTCCCGTGAGTACGTTCGCACTGTTGTCGCCGAGTCCAGGAAGCATGATTTGCTCGTGATGGGTGCTAGCGCGTACTGGCCTCTCAAGAAGTATGTGTTCGGACCGATTCGGGACGACATAGCTGCAAGAACAGAGACACCGATTCTCATGTTGAGAAAGGTGAAGACTAGGTGACGAGGGACTTTATGCCCGCCTCCAGGAAGACGTCCTGGACGTAGTAGATCAGTTTGCTGTTGATTTCCTTCATCGTCTCCGGCTCGTCTGTATAAGCGAGCAGCTGATACAGTATGAGCCCGTTATCGACACTCTTGGCGAAGACCTCCGGTCTCGGCTCATCCACTATCCCATCGGTCTTGTCCGCGGCCTTCATGAGGAGACTCTCAACCTTGGCGTGCGGGATGTCGAACGCAATGTTGGCCTCCACGGCCATGGCGTAGGTTTCCGATCTGCTGAAATT
>JAGMCJ010000085.1 GCA_023129265.1 Thermoplasmata archaeon
TCTTGATGTCGCAGACGAGATCGTCCAGGATTTTCACTCTGTCGCCCTCATCGAACGGGTCCGACATCATGAGCCCGATTCCCGACAGTGCGTTCCTGATCGTATCGATTCCCACGTAGATGCCAGCGAGGACGAGGAGCAGGAACACGACGGCCGCGAGTATGACCTCGAAAGGGTCCAGGAGTACCGAGAGGATCAAGAATACGAGAACCACTGTCGCCACTCCCCAGATGATGTATCTGGAAAGCCTCCTCAGGAGCTCAATCACACGCGGAGAGAATTTCTTGCTTCTTCTCCTCATGTCCTCGAACAACGACGAGGTGAGCCGCAAGACGATGAGTGTCACTGCGATTACGACGATGACTATCGCACCCAAGTGCGGGAGATTGGCAGCCTGGATTGGATACAGAATAATCTCATTTACCCAGTCCCTCACACCTTCCACGCCGGCTTCGCCGATGAGCCAAAGCCCGCCAAGTATCGCGATTAAGCCTCCCAGCACATATATGAGGTACTTGAGAAAGAGTTCAACGAATCCGAGGGCCTCTGGGCCAACGAGGCCTTCCTGTTTTCTCTCAACCGACATCCGGAGATAATCCGCAAACCTCCTCAACATGTTCGCGAGGATGACAGTAATCAGGAGGACCACGACAACGAAGAGAACAGGCAAGAAAAGGCTGTTCAAGATCAGGAGGAACCCTTCCTCTCCGGACTGAATGGACACTACGACAAGAACGAGAATGCCGAGTATGCCCACCCATATCCACTGCACAACGGACCGAATTATGTCCAGGGTTCTGTTGTCCAGGTACCTGCTCTCGTGCATCTTGAGATACTCGAAGTATCTCGTCATGTAGGCGAGAGCGTACATCCAGACAACTATGAGTAGGATTATCACCACGAGCCACGGGCCGTATTCCGTGAAGAACATCACAACTGGGTCTAGGACGGAAAGCGCGAACACCATCTGATTGAAATCATGCAGCATTATTAAAGCCTTTTCGGAGATTTTCCCAGAGCGGAGAATGAACGTCTGGCTCGAAAAGACCCTAATTCAGTTGAGTGGCCGTTCCACGTACCAGCCAGAGGTTGGCCGTCTCCCCTTTCTGGACCGCGTCCCCGAAGAAGCTCGGCGGCATGCCCTCTATGCAGATTCCGAAGTCCACCCTCCAGGATTCCGAGCCCATTCCCAGTAACTGGGCCATCGCGGCGATGTTCATGCGGATGGAGATGACGAAGAGCATCTCCGTCCCGAATTCGTGGTTGCTGCTCATCATCTTGACCAGTCGCGGAGTCCCTACCGAGAGCAGGACCTCGAAACCCAAGTACGTGCTGGCGGCAAGAACGCCCGCAAGGTCCTCCTCAACGCTCACGGAAGGCGGGCTTCCGAACTCCGAAATGAGCCCCCTCAACTTGGCCGACAGCCAGAGGAACCCCTCGCGCAGGACTTCCTTTCCAATGATGAATGCAAGCCTCACTCCGATACCAGCCGTCCCTCCGATCTTGACCTGACCCTCGAAGTAGAGGACAACCTCTATGACCCTCTCTATGTTGTCCTCGATCGCCTCGGCCAACCCATCTACCGTGTTGGAGATTCCAAGCTCGGCGAACCTGGCAGCAGAGTCGATCGAGATCTCCTCCCCAAGAGTCTCCGCCCAGGCCGACTCGAAGGACTTGGAGACGATGCCGATGAGATCGAGTTCCACGAGTTCCTCCCTGAGCTTGATGAGCATTCCCAGCTCGATGTCAAGCGTTCCAATGGGAGTCGGGATCGAAGGAATCTCCACCGCGTATCTCTTCTCGTGGAATTTCTCGATGTGCGGCACCTCGAACTCGATTCTCCATTCTTCCCCCCACTCCGCAACAGCGTGAAAGAAGGACCCCTCAAAGACCATCGCCGGATCGAATGTCCCATTGAGATTCAGATATCCAAGTGAGATGTCGACGTTGACTACGATATCGTATTCGGAGGTTGCCTTCTTCTGGTCTTGGGTCAGGTTCATGTCGGACAGCTTGCTGAGCAGAAGGACGGTCTTCAGGCACCCGGTCTCGAAGATTCCCTCGATTACCCTGCCGTTGCCCTTGTTGAGACCAATCTCGAGTTCCCCTCCCAAGACGGACATTTGAAACGTTGTTGCTCCGAACGCGGATATGACTCCCTCGATTATGCCGCCGACGAGGCCTGCAACGCTCGAGATCGATGACCTCAGCAGCTCAGTCGTGGCTTCTATGACGTCATTTATGGCCCTCAACACGTCCTGGGCGTAGGACAGGAGCGTTCCGATCAGCTCCTTCACGAGGGATACCAGCCACGAGACGCCGTCCAGAATCCAATCGAACACTTTCAGGAGACCGTCCCATATGTCCTCGAGGAACGCGCAGAAGGTGTCCCATACATCCTCGAGGAAGGTGTTGCTCGAATCATAGGCAACGCCCGCCAACGCCCACCCCGATCTTGCGCTTATCGATATCTCGAACTCCAGGGGGATGCTCGTCGTGATACTGTCCCTTTGGCCTGATACGCCACCAGATGCCCGATCCGTGGCTATGGAGAGGTCAATGAGTGCTCTGACTCGTATCCTCCAAGTTGAAACGTACGGCGCAAAGGAGGTGCGGGTAACGTCCGTGTAGTGAACGTTTCTTCCTGATTCAGGCTGAGAATCGGAGGGGTTGTTTATGGATACGCATAAGGTGCCAACACGGAGCTCTTTGGCATCGCACTCCGCCCGCCAACTCTCCCCAGACAGGTACGACGGTTGCTGAGAGACCTCTGCTCTGAAACTCCTTCTCGCCGCTTCCCGGGAATTGACGCCCCCGTCCCAGAACCGGAACGTCTCGTTCGTTGTCGAAACGAGAAAACGGATGTTCTCCACGTCTTCCGCTTCGACGGTGGAGTCTACGAGGTGAGCGATGCTTTCCGAGGCTTCTGCTAGTATGCCCGAGGACGAAACCACGAAATCCCTCAGTTTCGAGTATAACCCTCCGTCCTCTGACATCGTGTCCATCGAAGTTGCCTTCCATCTCATCTCTTCCAGATTCGCGATTGTCCGATTGACCATCAGCCCCTGCGCCGCCACGCCAAGCCCTCCTTCCAAGACGGACGACTCAATGATATCAGCGAGTTGTTCTCTCTCCTCGAGAGTCAGGCTCCCATACTCCGTCTGGTTCTCGACCCTCCGTAGTATCTGTTCGAAAATCGTCTCGTGCGCCACGGACTTGCCTTCGTCACCAACCAATGAGTCAACCTCGTCCGCAATTCGTGAGAACACATTCGCAGTCAGGTTGGTCTGGGCTTCCCACAGAACGCTTATGATCTCACGGACGAAGCTCTCGTTGTCCCGTATCTGGATGAGCAAGGTGTAGGTCTTTTCCCTTACCGCCTCGCTCAAATCCTGCAATGCCGAGACGTTGTCAGTCGGGACAACGTCGTCCATCGAGACAGCAGAGAATGGACCCGCCGCATCGACCATCTCGCCGACCCTCCCTGCCATCTCCTTCACGAGGTCCCGTTGCGTCTCGTACACGACCCTCAAGTCGCCGTCATAGACCAGATGATAGCAGCTCCTCCAGAAGCCATCGAAGCCCTCCGCTACGTCCACGATCTCAAAGGGTACGTACGCAGCGAATCCCGCTACGGTGAAGTTGACCATTCCGCCAGTCTCCGTCGAGATCTGGAATTCGGATTCCGGAACCGGGAACACAAAGGGGTAGGATATCAGAGTACTGGCTCTAATGTCGTGGGCCATGTCCTTGAACCACGATCTGGTCAACCAGGCCTCCCTGTCATTGCCCGAAATCCAGAAGAGGAAATCCTGTATCGAGTTCGCCAGCACTTGGGCTGCTTGCAGGGAGATGTCGGCAACTGGTGTAAGTCCGAAGTAATCGAAGTACTTCAACGTCATCTGGTCAACCATGGCGTAGATTGCCTGCGAGACGATTGTGCCAATCGACACGTTCGCCTCTCCCTGTCCTGCATACAGAAGGAGCAAGTCCGATGGGTCCAAGCTTCCCGTCCCAATCCACGTTTCCAGGAGTCTAGCCAGACTCGTGTTATTGTCTGCACCCCGGTTGTTGAGGTCGAATGCCTCTATCGTATCCTCGTCAACCGATCTCAAGAGAGCGAGGTGCTCGAGGATCAGGGCCAGATTGAGTGCCCTTTCCACGTCCCCGATCTCGATTATCTCGTCCGTTGAGGGGACATATTGCTCGGAGGAGCCCCATCCCTGAAGTACTCTCACTTGGGCCAGCGTCGACAGCATGTACTCCGTGATCCTCGCGATGTTCCCGAACTCGGACAGTGCGCCAGATACAAGACTGTCCATCTTGCCCTTCAGAAAAGGAACGAGCGAGTCCAAGTCCTGAGAGAACTCATGCTTGTTTCTCGCGGTGATTCCGTCCTTGCTCATGACGTACGTGACGTACCCCGCCACCGAGAAGGTCATCGTTCTCTGTAGCTCCATCCAGTATCCCGAACGGTCCGTCTCGAGCTCCTCGTATATCAGGTTCCCGAAGGTCTCATTCTCCACTCTCGCTTCCTTCCCGAAGTCCTCCAGAGTCCGGCTTTCAAGGATGATTGAGCTGCTGTGGTTGCGAATCCCGAAGCGGAACCTCTCGACCGTTCGCGGGAAAGACTCATCTAGATACGAATTCATCATGTCATCGTACAGTGATGCGACCCTCGAGCGGTTGCCGCCACCGAGTTGGACCGCCCTGGTTCCCATCAAGTAGGCCTCGGTCTCGACCTCCCTGTGTACGAGGGCAGAGATCTCCATGCCTTCCTGGATGACATCCTCCCTCACCCTGTCTTCAAGCTGCTGGAACTGGAGCCCTGAGATGTAGGCCATGCTAAGCATCGATGTCAGAAGTAGCAACACCCCCAGAAAGGCAAAGGGCACCCTCCCTCCATCATCCAGCATCATTCTCCATCCCTCCAATTGGAGAACACGCTGTTGCTATAAGTCCGTTCCCAGTATTAGGAATCTGGAAAATGCCAATGACATCAGAGGCGAAACCCTAGAGCCTCGTCAGAGTAACGGTCTCTATGCTCTGCACTCCTTCGATTGCTCCCAGCTCGCCCTCTAACCTATCTCCCAGCCCCTCCACCTCCTCAATGATCGCCGTTATCTCGAGGGCCTCCAGCCCAAAGGCGATTGGCTTCACTTCAGATGAATGGAATCTGCGTTCTCCCAGAATCTCCATCGCTCTCTCTTTGATGCCTTCCAGGTCCACATCCACGTCACTTGGCATGAGTCTGTACGTAATGGCGACATCTCCCATGTCAGTCCCCTATGGTCCTTCGAACCCGCAGGCTTCGCATCTGTACCGGACGCTCTGGTCCCTGCACTGAGCGCAGCGACCTATGGTCCCCTCTCCACAGACGGGGCATTTGAAGATTGCGGTCCCCTTTCTCTTCATCACGACACCGCAGGATGAGCATCGGTTCTCTGGCATCATAGCACCTTGGTTCTTACTTGAGGATTTCAGAGGACATACGAGGAGTCAGACTTAAATGTGACCCTTCTCGATGGCGTGCTCGAGAACGTAAGGCATCCGAAAGCCGTGAAGAGGGGCTATTAATAGTTATCATTCAAACACCATTTTTTCCACTGACTAATATATTTGTTTCGTCATTTAAAGGGTATTCTAGGGCCGCAGAACGTTGTGGCAGTGAAATCGGGGCAAGGTTTTAATATGAGAATGGTAATCTCGTTTGGAATCATGCCGAGACCTCAGATGAGCCCTGGGCCCGTAGCTCAGCTAGGTCGGACGCATACGACCGAAATCACGTCCCTAGAAAGAGCATCTGGCTTTTAATCGACCCGTTTCGTCATGTTAGCACAATCCATCGGAAACGGTCGAAAAGGCACCAGGTGGTCCGGGGTTCGAAATGGCCCTCATCCCGAGGGCTTCGAAAATCCCCGCGGGCCCGTCTGAGGGAACTCGGCAACGTATACGCGTATGAGTATGGAAAGACTGGGGTGGACGAGGATGAAGTTCAATGTTATGGAGCACAGGTTGGTCCCAGAGCATCATCTGGTATCCGACAAAGAAGAAGACAAGATACTCAAGGGCCTCAACATCCACAAGGATCAACTCCCAAAGATACGCAGGCAAGACCCGTGCGTCCAGCTCCTTGAGAGGAAGCATGGCCCCGTCGAGGAGGGTCGCGTCGTCAAGATCGTGAGGCTCAGTGAGACAGCTGGAGTCTCGGTAGCATATAGACTCGTTGTCGGAAGGTGATTTCGTGCGAGAGTTGGTAGAAGCTTTCTTCAGAGAACGTAGTATCGTGAACCATCACATTGCCAGTTTCAATGACTTCCTTCCCACGCTGGATAATCCGAACAGCAGGATGCAGCAGATTGTGGACAATCTGCGGACCTCTGTGGAGGACGAGCGAAGAGGGATAGTGAAGCTTGACGAGGACAGAACGGACGGAGACATAATCGAAATCCGGATTGGAAGGTCAAGAGACGAGAAGGGAAGGATACTCTCAGACGCCAAGTCAACGATTGAGGTCGATACTCCGATTGTCAAGGAGGCGAACGGGGCGACAGACAGCCTCTCCCCGATGGAAGCCAGGCTGAGAAACCTAAACTATCAGGCGCCGACTCACCTGTGGTTCACAAAGATTATAAACGACATCGAGCAGGAACCTGAGCGGGTGAGCATCGGGAACCTTCCCATCATGGTGAAGTCTAAGAAGTGTCACCTCCACAAGGAGAACCTGGAGGTGGACGGGGAGCACACAGGAGAGGAGTACCTGGACAAGCTCATCGACAAGGGAGAGGATCCACACGACCCAGGCGGATACTTCATCATCGGTGGGACGGAAAGGGTGCTGATCTCGCTCGAGGACCTGGCGCCAAACAGGGTTCTCGTCGAGAGAAGTAAGCGGTACGGCAGGGTCGCCGAAGTCGGAAAAGTGTTCTCCCAGAAGGAAGGATACCGGGCTCTCACCTTGATGGAGAAGAAGAAGGACGGTATGCTCGTGGTCTCCGTGCCTACAGCATCTGGACAGATTCCGCTCATTATTCTACTCAAGGCCCTTGGGACCGGGGCCGATGAAGAGATCTTCTCAGCAATCGTGTCCGAAGAGGAGATGTCCAATGTCATTTACGCGAACATCGAGGAATGTCAGAGCAAGAAGCTCTATCCCCCGAACGGGATTTTCACGAAGGAAGACGCGCTCCTGTGGCTCGAGAAGAAGTTCGCCACGGGACAGGCGAAGGAATACCGTGAAAAGAAGGTTTCAAGCATACTGGATAGGTCTCTGCTCCCGCATCTCGGCGACAGCCCGGACGACAGGATAAAGAAGGCCATATTCCTCGGAAGAATAGCGAGGACCGTTCTCGAGCTGTCCCTTGGCAAGAGGCGGGAGGACGACAAGGACCACTATGCCAACAAGAGGCTGAAATTGGCGGGCGACCTCATGGAAGACCTCTTCCGAGTCGCATTCGCCAACCTCATGAAGGACCTGAAATACCAGCTCGAGAGGAGCTACTCTCGGAGGAAGGAGCTTAAGATCTCCTCGGCCATCAGGCCCGATCTTCTCACACAGAGGCTTCTGCATGCGCTCGCGACCGGAAACTGGGTCGGCGGAAGGGCTGGCGTTTCACAGCTTCTCGACAGGACGTCCAACATGAGCGCGATGTCTCATTTGAGAAGGGTCACGTCACCACTCACACGGAGCCAGCCCCACTTCGAAGCCCGCGATTTGCATCCAACGCAGTGGGGGCGGCTTTGCCCAAATGAGACCCCAGAGGGTCAGAACTGCGGGCTTGTGAAGAACTGCGCACTCATCGTCGACGTGTCAGAGGGCTTCTCCGAGGATGAAGTCAAGTTGCTTCTGGGAGATTTGGGAACGAAGCAGGTCAAGGGCCAGCGGACACCGATGACCAGGGTCTATGTGAACGGGGACCTCGTGGGATTGCACGACGATCCGGTGCGGCTAATCGACGGGGTACGTGAAAGGAGAAGGAACGGTCTTCTGTCCCCTGAAGTGAACGCCCGCTTCGATGAGAACATGAACGAGATAGTGATTAATTGCGACGAGGGAAGGGTCAGACGTCCGTTGCTCGTCGTCAAGGATGGGAGACCCGTGACGACGAGGGCCCATCTCGATGACCTCAGTGAAGGCAAGCGGAAAGCGACGGATATGTTCCAGGACGGGATGCTGGATTGGATCGACGCTGAGGAGGAAGAGGACTCCTATGTGGCCCTGTACGCCTACGAGACGCCGTCGCGGTGTGAACACTGCGACAGACCGCTCTCGAGAAACGACGTTGAGTGGACCAATATGGGCGAGCCTGATGACTTTGCCAGGCTCACTTGCGTCTACTGCAACAAATCCTTCGATGTTCCCTCACTTCTGACGCATGAGCACACACACCTGGAAGTCGACCCGCTGGTCGTTCTTGGCGTTGCTAGCGGGCTCGTACCATATCCAGAGCATAATTCCACTCCCAGGGTGACGATGGGAGCAGGCATGGCCAAGCAGTCACTTGGTCTTCCTGCTTCGAACTACAGGATCAGGCCCGACACGAGAGGCCATCTGCTCCACTACCCCCAGACTCCAATCGTCGAGACCGAGGGGATGAAATATGTCAAGTTCAAGGAAAGGCCCGCTGGTCAAAACTTCGTCGTCGCGGTAATGTCCCACTACGGGTACAACATCCATGACGCCGTCGTGATGAACAAGTCAAGCATCGAGAGGGGCTTGGGTAGGTCCACCTTCCTGCGAACGTACAAGGCGGAAGAGAGGAGGTATCCAGGCGGTCAGGAGGACCACTTCGAGATTCCCTCCCCTGATGTGAGGGGAGCCAGAGCGGACCTGTCCTACAGCAACCTGACCCCCGATGACGGGTTGATAACACCAGAGGTCCCAGTTGGTGGAGGGGACGTCCTAATCGGGAAGACATCGCCTCCCAGGTTCCTTGAGGAGGACACGGACTTCCTGACGCCTCAGAAGAGGAGAGAGACGAGCATCACGGTCAGGCATGGCGAGAGCGGATGGGTCGACAGCGTCATGCTCACCGAGTCCGAGAACGGGAGCAAACTCGCGAAGGTGAAGGTCAGGGATCTCAGAATCCCCGAGCTCGGTGACAAGTTCGCCTCGAGACACGGTCAGAAGGGCGTGGTCGGTCTAATCACTCCTCAGGAGGACATGCCCTTCAGCGAGGAGGGAATCGTCCCCGATTTGATAATCAATCCTCACGCGATTCCTTCCCGAATGACCGTCGCGCACGTCCTGGAGACGATCGGCGGGAAGGTCGGCGCGATGCAGGGACGGGCAATCGACGGCACTCCCTTCAGCGGGGAGAGGGAAGAGGCGTTGCGCAAGTCGCTCACGGATTCAGGATTCAAGAGCAATGGCAAGGAAGTCATGTACGACGGAAGGACCGGCCAGATGATAGAGGCGGAAATCTTCGTGGGCGTCATCTACTATCAAAAGCTGCACCATATGGTCTCTGGGAAGCTTCATGTTCGGTCTCGAGGACCGGTTCAGATTCTGACCAGACAGCCAACGGAAGGAAGGTCCAGGCAAGGCGGTCTGAGGTTCGGAGAGATGGAGAGGGATTGCCTGATCGGACACGGTGTGGCCATGGTCATCAAGGACCGGCTTCTCGACGAGTCCGATGGAACGTTGCAGTACGTCTGCGGCGACCCCGATTGCGGGCATTTCGCCATTAAGGATCGGAAGGGAAACCTCAGCTGTCCCGTGTGCGGGAACAACACCAAGATCCACCCCGTCCAGACATCCTACGCGTTCAAGCTCCTCTTGGACGAGCTTCTCTCACTGGGCGTGGCCATGCGATTGCAGCTCGAGGACTTGAGGTGATCAAATGCTCCGTGGAGTTTCCAAGAGGATAAAATCGATCAAATTCGCACTGCTTTCGCCCGACGAGACCAGGAAGATGTCCGCGACGAAGGTCATCACCGCCGACACCTACGACGACGACGGCTTTCCGATAGATATGGGTCTCATGGACTCGCATCTGGGGGTCATAGAGCCCGGACTGAGGTGCAAGACATGCGGCGGGAAGGTCGACGATTGCCCAGGCCATTTCGGGCACATCGACCTCGCGATGCCGGTCATTCACGTCGGATACGTGAAGGAGATCAAGAAGCTCCTCCAGGCGACCTGCAGGAATTGCGGGCGGTTGCTTCTCCGAGACGAGGAAATCAGGGCGTACGAGAAGGAGATGGAAGCCCTGGAGAAGATCGGCGGGACGAAGCTCGATAAGAAGATGATGGCGAAAGAGACCGCTCGCGATGCAGGGAAGCGACAGATCTGTCCCCATTGCGATACCGAGCAGTCTAAGATTACGCTGGACAAGCCGACCACCTTCAGAGAAGACGGCCACAAGCTCACGCCGAAGGAGGTGAGGGAGCGGCTGGAGAGAATAAGGGACGAGGACCTGCGGTCAATGGGCATAAACCCGGATGTCGCAAGACCCGAATGGATGATTCTCACGGCCCTGCTTGTCCCGCCAGTGACGGTGCGACCGTCCATAACGCTCGAGAGCGGGGACAGGTCCGAGGACGACCTCACGCATAAGCTCGTTGACGTCCTGAGGATCAATCAGCGGCTGAGAGAGAACAGGGACGCTGGAGCTCCGCAGCTCATCGTGGAGGACCTCTGGGAACTCCTTCAATATCATATCACGACATATTTCGACAATCAGACGAGCGGGATCCCCCCCGCCAGGCACCGCTCCGGTCGCCCGCTCAAGACCCTCGTCCAGAGGTTGAAGGGCAAGGAGGGTAGGTTCCGGTCCAACCTCAGCGGGAAGCGCGTGAACTTCTCCGCGAGGACGGTTATATCGCCGGACCCGCTGCTCTCCATAAACGAGGTGGGAGTGCCCGTCGAGGCAGCAAGGGAACTGACGGTACCGCTGTGCGTGCAGGCCTACAACATCGAGTGGGTGCGTGAACTGGTGAAGCGGGGACCGTTGCCGGAAGGGGACCGGTACATTCCTGGAGTCAACTACGTCATCAGGGAAGATGGGAGAAGAATCAGAGTCACTGACAAGAACGCGGAGACGGTAGCCGAGGCCATCGACGTTGGCTACACAGTTGAGCGGCAACTCCAAGAAGGCGACATAGTCCTCTTCAACCGGCAACCATCGCTCCACCGAATGAGCATGATGGCCCACGAAGTCAGGATTATGCCGTTCAAGACGTTCAGGTTCAACCTGGCAGTGTGTCCGCCGTACAACGCCGATTTCGACGGCGACGAGATGAATCTCCACGTTCTCCAGAGCGAGGAAGCCAGGGCCGAGGCAAAGATACTGATGAGGGTTCAGGAGCACATACTGTCCCCGCGATTCGGCGGTCCGGTCATCGGTGCGATCCACGACCACATCAGCGGCGGCTTCCTTATGACGCACAGGGACTCCAAGTTCGACATGGAGCAGTCCTCTCGTATACTCTCGTTCGTCGGTAATCTCAAGCTGCCGAAGCCCAAGATCGTGGAGGACGGTGTGGAGTACTGGACGGGGAAGCAGCTTTTCAGCCTGGCCATTCCCGACGACCTCAACATGGTCTATAGGGCTT
>JAGMCJ010000086.1 GCA_023129265.1 Thermoplasmata archaeon
GCGGGCGGTCAGCCGACGGACAAGGGCGTTCTCGGATGGGAAGGCGGAGAGGGCGCAGTGCGGAAGGTCAAGAAGGACAAGGGGACGGTGAAGCACTTCGTCGATCCTGTCCCGGAGACGGATGAGGTCCACGGCGAGCTTGACTGGGAGAGGAGATACGCTCTCATGAGGATGCACACCGCCCAGCATGTCGTCTCGGGCGTTGTCCATGACCTGTTCAAGGCGAGGACAGTGGGCAATCAGATCCACGGGAACCGCTCGAGGATAGACTTCCATCCGGTCTCGTTCGAGGAGAACGACCTGAAGGTGATAGAGGAGACGTGCAACAACGTCATCTCCAAGGACATACCCGTTTCCATCTACGAGGAGGACAGGGGCGTTCTGGAAGAGAAGATGGGAGAGCAGCGGTACATCATGGACCTCATTCCCAAGTCGATACGTAGGTTGCGGGTCATCCAGATTGGGGACTTCGACATCTGCCCGTGCGGCGGGACCCACGTGAAGAACACGTCCGAACTCGGCAAGGTGCACGTAATGAGCAGAAGAAGCAAGGGGACAGACAGGGAGAGACTGACGTACGAGCTTGTCTGACCCGCTCCTCTCCGAGCGATTCTTTACTGCTTTTTCCTCTGAGACGAGTATGCGAGCAGGAGGCCAGCAATCACCGTACGGAGCCTCGCATAATACTGTTATGAAACGTGCTTCTCGGAGCCGATGGTCTCAGAGCAACCTCTTCGAGCCTTCTATTTTCTTGACATCCGTGATGTCTTGGGTTACCTCCAGACATCCGATGTAGTCCCCGTTCTTGCCGTGAACAGGGAAGTAGCGTATGTATATCATCCTGCCCTTGACCTCGATCCAGAACTCTGCGACATCCCGCTCCCCGCTCTTGAATTCCTCCACAATCTGGTTGACGACGTGCACGCTCTTCTTCGGATGGCACTTCTGCACTTCTCGACCGATGACTGCCTTAGTTCGCGGGAAGATCCTCTCCTTTGATTCGCTGAAGTAGCGAACCGTGTCCTTGTCATCCACGAACGTTATGTCAAAGGGGAGCGTGTTGAGCATCGCTTCGACCTGCTCCCTTGAGAGCTGGCCACTTCCGAGGTCGATCATCCCTTCCGCTTCGACCTTGGGTGCTTCCTCGACCTCCTCGATCGCCATCTTGGCGGGCTCTGGAGTGAAGCAGCAGTAGCCGAGCTCGTCGAACTGACGTCTTGCGTCATTCCACTCGGCGTCACCCATCACCTCCATCGCGGCCGGGAAGAGTATGTTGTTCTCCTTGAAGAAGTGACCGGAGAGCATGTCTGCGAGCGATGTTGCGACATCGCTGAGTCTGCTGACGAACTCCTCGAAGGCCACGTCCTCTCGCGTCTCGAGGATCGTGTAGAGGGCCTTCTTGATCTCCCTAATCTTGTCGTGCTCGATCCACATCATGGCAGGCGGTTCCGTTATCCCGTGTTTCTCGATGTACGGGAAAAGGACGTTCTCCTCGCGCACGTAGTGGCTCTCCGAGTCCTTCAGATGGTGTGCGATGTGGTCGAGGTGCTTCATCTCGTCGGCGACCGAGTCGAAGTCTCCCTTCCCCCTCAGGTCCTTGGCGACGATGCCGAGCTCATTGGCGTACTCAAGGAGGATCTTGTGCTCTCCCATGAGGATGCCTATCGGGTGACCTGGTGGGGCCACGAGCTCCTCCTTTTCGAGCGACTCCCTGACGATAGCGAGATGGACGTCGCACAGCCCGTGGACCTCATCGGTGGACATGCCTTCCTTGATGAGCTCCTCCTCGATCTTGGAGATCTCCACCGGAGTCACGTCCTTCAGGAATTCCCTGAACTCCCCCTTCACGACGTCGGGATCCTCTCCCTTGTGCAGTCTCCTGATGATGTTCTTCAACGCTTCCTTCTTCTCTTCATCCTTGGACGTCCCGTTCATATCTTCACCGCCTTTCTCGGCGACTCGTTCCGAGCCTGCCCTCAGACATTCACAACGCTATATAAACTCACGGATTCCCCTCTGGGTGCCTCTCGAAGATGATCTCTCCCTCGTATTCGATCCGGAAGATCTTGTAGAACGGAATCCGCGCTTGGACCGTCGTGAAGTATCCCCTCTCGAGCTCAGTTATCTCCGCACCGCTAATGACAACGTGGTGGCTCTCCGCGCCTCTGTGCTCATACCAGACCTTGGCCTTGGCAAGGTCCCTGTCCTCCCGCCACTTCAGCTCGTTCAGGAT
>JAGMCJ010000087.1 GCA_023129265.1 Thermoplasmata archaeon
GATACCTTCGAACGAAATGCTAGAACATGTGATGGCCTCCGATCTAGTCATCGCGCTGAATGACCCCAGATACGCGAACATCCGCTTGGCGGTCTCCACCAGGTTACTCAGTGCCATGATGGTAGGAAAGCCATCAATCGTGAGCGAGGGGACGGGAGATGCGGAAATCGTGAGTAAGGAGGATACCGGGGCGGTCGTGCGCTTTGATGACGTCGAGGGGACCAGAAACGTCATACTCGAGTTGTTGAAGGATGAGGAGAGGCTCGGGCGGATTGCGGAGAACGGCAAGAGAGCAGCGAAAGAGAGGTACAACTGGGGCATTATGAAGGAAAGGCTGATCAAGGTTTACAGGAGCCTGGAAACCAGCTAGGCGATCCATCAATGGGGTATGCCTTGACAAGGATTGATATGCACATTCACTCGGATTTCTCCGACGGCTTGAACACCCCTCGTGAGATAGTGGAGTTCGCACTAACTCGCAGGTTCGATAGCATCTGCATAGCCGACCATGTGAGTCGCGACACCGGATGGCTGGATGACTTCCTCATGGAGATCAAAGCGCTCAGGAATGAATTCGAAGGAAGGATAGAGATTCTCGCGGGCCTGGAGGTTGAGGTTCTAGACATGAGAGGAAACCTGGACGTAGACCCCACTCGGGTATCATCTGCCGATCTTGTCCTCGCTTCATTTCACTGGATTCCGGGGAAGAGTGGACGTATGAGTTGGAGGGCGATTCGGATGGACAGGGCCATTGCGCTGGAGAACTGGTTTACTGCGATGAGGGCGGTTCTCAGAAACAAGCAGGTCAAGATGATAGCTCATCCGGGATTCATCTTGAAGTCGTACAAGATCGAAATACCGACTTACGTGAAAGAAGAGGTTGCGGTTTTGGCCGGCCGCAGTGGAGTTGTGTTTGAGCATAACCACAAGTACCGAGTCCCAGATGACGAGTTCCTTTCTTTGCTGCAGACCGAGGGAGCTAGGATACTTCCTGGAAGCGACGCCCATAGCCTTGTCGAACTTGATGAGCTGTGGAGGAGCTGGCCAGATGTGTGAATGTCCTCCAAGCACTCAAGATTCTGACCCGCATGGTTCTAGCGTCGGGAGCGGTCTGACCCGAGCATTTCCATTAAATATATGCCCGCTGCATTAAGGGACGGCTCCGATGTTGATCAGCATAATCGTGACTGCCAGGAATGAAGAAAGAAACATCGTCCATCTCCTCGACAGCTTGGTCAATCAGGAGCAGCCAATGGAAATCGTTATCGTGGATGCGAAGAGCACCGACCGCACTCGGGAAATCGTTCGGCGGTACATGGATGAGTATGACTTCATCCAGTTGCTCGTGAAGCCAGGGACGAGGGGGAGGAGCAGGAATTTCGCCGTGGAGCAATCGAAGGGCGAAGTGGTTGCCTTTGTTGACGCCGACTGCATAGCAAATCCCTTTTGGGTAAGCAGAATGAGGGCCGCGCTGAACGAATGGGACATCGTGGCGGGGAAGACGATCAACATAGGCTACCAACCCTTCGAGGACCTTGAGCGGGTCGAGCTGATGTACAGAGGGTTCGACATCACGTTCCCGAGCAATAACCTGGTGTACAAGAAATCGCTCTTCGACAGAATCGGCGGATTCGATGACTGGTTCATCACGGCCGAGGACATCGACCTCAACCTTAGAGCCGTGGAGGCGGGGGCGACGATTCATTACGAGAAGGAAGCGATAATGTATCACAGGGCCCGCCCGACGTTCTACAAGTTCTACGAACAGGCATTCTGGAACGGGGTGGGGAGGAAGCAGCTCACACTCAAGCACGGAAGGCTGTGGAGGAACTACCGGCCCTTCGAGATGTTCAGGAGGGAGGCCAATCTCTGGTCTCTCACGAGACTCGTTCTAGCTCTTCTCGGCTATGCCGGGTACAAGTTCTTTGGAAGGAGGAAGGAACCGGAACAGGCCTAGTGAACGTGTTCCAGGTCGCGTCCCCGACCTCGTTCTGCCGGTTAACCTTAAACAAGGTTAACTTCTCCCGCGCAAAGCCCTGATAGTGGCGTTGAGACTCTCTCTGGCCCTGACGTAGTAGTCGAGGATCATTCTTCTCGCCTTCTCTCTTGCCTCGGGATTGTCCTCCCTCCCCACACAAGTGTGCTTCTGAAAGCTCCTGCCGTTGGTGCTCCCGTACCACCAGAAGTAGATGTACCTGTTTCCCTTGATCGTCTTCACTGTCTGACCGCAACCAATCTGCACAACACCACCACCAGACTAGCCCCACCAGAGCATAAAAGGTTAACCTTAAACAAGGTTAACTTTCTTCATACTATTCCCCGCGAACCTGTGGGTAATCACAAGCCCGATGTCTGCAAGGTTAACCTTAAGCAAGGTTAACTCAGAGTGGCACTTCGCCGGGACAGGTCCTCACAGAGTTAACCATAAACATGGTTGAATTCTTTCAGCCCATCCTCGAGACTCCACGGTTGCTGCAAGCTCCAGTCCTGGCAAGGTTAACCTTAAACAAGGTTAACTTCGGCGAGGAATTCCTCGTGCCCGCCGGAGTCCCCTGTGGGCGAAGGCGGCAGGAAATGAGACTTTAAATATCCAGGAACGATTCTTCTCCCCGGTGGTTCCAGTCAAGCTCACGGTCGTCATACCAACCATGAACGAGGCCGACTCGATCGGCAAGGTGATCGATGACGTCAAGAAGCATCTCTCCGAGACCGAGTACGAGATTCTCGTCGTCGACACGGACTCAACCGACGGAACTGTGGAGATTGCGGAGGAGAGAGGAGCCAGGGTCGTGAACGAGCCGCGAAGGGGCTACGGCAGGGCATACAAGACCGGCTTCAAGAATGCGAGAGGAGATTACGTCGCGACACTGGACGCGGACTGCACCTACCCCGCTGAACGAATACCCGACTTCGTCGGAATCCTCGACTCTGGCGAGGCCGATTTCATCATCGGAGACAGGCTCTCGAACCTGTCCCCCGAGGCGATGACCCTCATGCACAGGATAGGCAATCGCATACTGAACGTCACAATGCGCCTTCTGTTCCGCGTCAAGGTGAAGGACTCCCAATCCGGTATGTGGGTGTTCAAGAGAGAGCTTCTGGACTCCCTCAACGTGACCAGCGACGGCATGCCCTTCTCGGAGGAGATAAAGATCGAAGCCATGACAAAAGGGTTCCGCGTGAAGCAGATCCCCATTGACTACAGACCGAGGACGGGGCAAAAGAAACTGCAGAGCTGGGGTGACGGCTGGAGGAACTTCAAGTTCCTCATCTCGAAGAGGTTCGGCAGGGCACGCTAGTCCTCGAATATCCTGTTTATCATCCACTCCGCGTCGAATCTGGTCAGGTCTCCGTACTCCTGCCCTGTCCCGACGTATATGATCGGCTTCCCTATCGCCTTCGAAATGGATAGTGCGGCCCCGCCCTTCGCGTCCGCATCTATCTTGCACAAGATTGCAGCATCTATGCCAACCGCTTCGTGAAACGCTTGCGCCTGGTCAACCGCATCGTTGCCAGCAAGGGCGTCTCCCACGAAAATGACGATGTCGGGATTCGCG
Source organism: Thermoplasmata archaeon (assembly GCA_023129265.1). Taxonomy (GTDB): domain Archaea; phylum Thermoplasmatota; class Thermoplasmata; order RBG-16-68-12; family JAGMCJ01; genus JAGMCJ01. Next base: position 3,558 of record JAGMCJ010000087.1, read on the forward strand.
ACCCTCCTGATTTTCTTCATCTCGTCCATGAGGTTGATGTTGGTCTGCATCCTTCCCGCGGTGTCTATCAGGACTACGTCCTTCCTCTTCGCCCGCGCGTGCTCCACCGCGTCGAACGCCACGGCCGCCGGATCGCCGCCGGAATCGTGTTTGATGAGCCTGATGTCGAGGTTCTGCGCATGCTTCTCTAGCTGCTCTATCGCCCCCGCACGGAACGTGTCGGCCGCGGCCATGACGCAGCTCAACCCCTTCCCCTTGAGGAGGTAAGCCACCCTCGCAATCGCGGTCGTCTTCCCCGTGCCATTGACCCCGACGAACATGATGATAACGGGCTTCTCGTGATCCTCGATGAACTGCTCGAAGTCGAGCTTCTCCGTCACCAAGACATCCCTCAGTGCCTCCCTGAGAGCGGTCTCGATGCCCTCCGAGAAGCTGACCGTCCTCGAGACCTTCTTCCCTATCAGGTCTTCCCTCAGGCTCTCCTTGATCTCCTCTATCACCGGGAGGGCCACATCCGCTTCCATGAGGCCGACCTCAAGGTCCCAGAGCACGTTCTCCAGCTTCTTCTCCCTGATCTTCCTGCCCTTCTCCTCGGATATGATCTCCCCCGCCTCAGCGGCGGTCTTCTCCCGCCATCCCTTCAGACGGTCCTTCAGAAACTTGAACATGCTCATTCCCGAGAACGGTATTTCTCGTATTCGGACTGAACTCTCTCGGTGTGGCCCGCCACCTCGCCGTCGAGCTCTGCCATACTCTTCGCCAACTCCTCCTCGGCGTCGGTCATCTGCTTGATCCTCTTGTCCAGCTTTGCTGTCGCGCCCTCCGCGGAGTCCATGATCATCACGTCTGACCCCAGACCCACGATGACGTCCTCCTTGTTCTCAACCGCCGCGAAGACGAAGCAGTCGGCGCCGACAGGAACGAGCAGTCTCTCCCCTGTCTTCGTCTTGTTGAGCCGCGAAATCGTCTCCTTCGCCCGCACGTGCTCCTCCAGGGACATCCTGAGAAGGTCGCTCTGCTTGACCAGGCCATCGAGTTGCATTCTGGCCAAGTCAAGGGTCGCCACCGCCTTCCTGAGGTCCTCCTCCGTCATTTCTCTGCACCGCCTTTGATCAAGAACCCCACGATTGGGTCTTGGACCTGGTCCTCCTCCAGCTCTTCAACTGACGTTATCTTGATGTTCCTCCGCTTCACTCTGTGCTTGCTTCCCAAGTCTGAATACAGGCGTTTCACGGCATCTACCTGGTCCTTTGCCGCGACCTCCTTCTTGAATGGCGACCAGGCATCTCCCATGAGGAAGGTTCCAGATATCCTGTAGGGTTTCATGGCGGATCCCTTTCCCTTATTCCCTCCGATGTTAAATGCCTTCCGCCAAAAAGCCTTGTACGACATTGCCGATACGACCGGCGTGGCCCACTTCTTCCTTCCCGGGAAGGACTTCCCTTCCATTTCCGTGACGGGCGCGAGGTGCTCATTGGGTTGTCTGCACTGCCGAGGGCACTTCCTCAAAGGGATGATTCCAGCCGAGAAGCCCAGCCATCTCTGGAAGGTCGCTTGCGAGCTGCACGAGAGAGGCGGGACGGGCTTCCTCCTCAGCGGCGGTTGCGATGAGAAGGGGAGGGTCCCGATAGGGGATTTCGCGGGGACGCTGAAGCGGATCAAGCGCGAGACCGACCTCCTGATAAACGTTCACCCAGGTCTCGTGAGCAAAGGGGAGGCGGACATCCTCTCCTCGGCACAAGTGGACACGGTCTCCGTGGATGTGATAGGCTCGGAAGAGACGCTCAGGGAAGTGTACAACCTCGATTGCAGGGTTGACGACGTTGAGCGTTCCCTCCGCCTCTTGCGGGAGGCGTCTGTTCCCCTGACGCCTCACATATGCGTCGGGATTCACGGAGGACGCTTGGTGGGTGAGTCTAGAGCGCTGGAAATCGTTTCCGAGAGCGACCCAAGTGCGCTCGTGATCACCTCTCTGCTTCCCGTCCCTGGAACGCCCTTCGAGGCGGTCAGAGCGAAGGATAGCGACATAGTCGACTTCTACCGCCAATCGAGGAGTGCGCTCCCCAATGTACCCATAGTCCTTGGATGCATGAGGCCACGGAACACCGCCTCGCTGGACGAGACGCTGCTGGAGGAGGGAATCGATGGCATAGCTGTGCCTCTTCCATCAACGCTGAAGAGGAATGGAGAGAACGTCGTCAGGAGGGTCTGCTGCTCTCTCATTGGTTCAGAAAGTCTATGATATTCTCCGCCTTCTTCTTGCTTATGCCCTTGATCTTGCTGAGCTCCTTGGGCGATGCGGACCTGACCTGGTCAATCGACGTGTAACCCGCATCCAGAATCGCCTTGGCCAGTGAGGGACCCACGCCGGGTATCTCGTTGAGCCTCTTGTCGAATTCCTCGGCCTCAGCCCTCACCGACTCCAAGATCATCCTGGCGGTCTTCCTGCTGATCCCCTTAATCGCCTTCAACTTGTTCGTGCTCGCCCCTCTCAGGTCCTCGACATTCCTGAAGCCAGCGTCGCACAGCAGTGTCGCCCTTCTCCTCGTAATGCCCTTGATCTTCGAGAGCTCTTCGATTGCCTCCTTTTCCTCGACCGCCTTCTCGAGCTCGCCCTCGAGCGCCATTCGCCGCTGCGCCACATCGTCGTTCTCCGGGTTCAGGGCGAGGGCCTCACCATAACTCTCGAACGCCTGCTCCTTCATTCCGAGGTTGAGATGGACGTCCCCCTTCTTCACCCAAGCCTCTTCGTCCTTTGGATTCATCTCCACGAGCTTGTTGTAGCAGTACAGCGCCTCCTCCCACCTCTCTTGGCCCTCGAGCAGCCCGCCCTTGTTCAGCAGGGCCGCCTGGTTCTCTGGATCCGTCTCAAGGACCTGATTCAGACACTCTACGGCGCTATTGAACTTGTCGAGCCGTCTGTACGCAACGCCCTTTCCAAGAAGCGCTTTTGTGTTCCCTGGTTCGATTCGCAGAACCCGATCGAAGATCTCCAATGCGCCGAGATGGTCACCCAGGGCTGACCTGCTGAGGGCCTGGGTCATGACCTCCTTAACCGAGACCTTCAGCTTCTCCAGTCGCTGGGTCGCTTCTCGGTTGTGAGGATTGATCTTCAGCGCGTTCCTATAGCTCTCAATGGCGATGTCCCCCCTTCCAAGGCTCACGAGCACGTCGCCGTGCCTGATCCATTGCTTCTCGTCTCCGTGGTAAATCCCCAAGTACCGGTCATACCATTTGAGTGCCTCGTCCCAGTTCTCTCTCGAGTCGAAGACCTTTGCCATCCAGAGAAGGGCCGCTTTGCTCTTGGGATCGATTTCTAGGACTCTGTTCATGCACTCTATCGTCTCATCTCCCCTGTCCAGCGATGTGAGGGCGGTTCCCTTGCCGATGAGGGCGGCAACATTGTCCGGCTCACGCTCCAGTATGTTGTCGTAGAACCCGACAGCTTGTTCGAACTCGCGCGCAGATACTCGGTCCTTTGCCCGCTCAAAGAGGTACGGAACGGTCACGAGCTCTGGCGGGGGCGGAATCTCTTCCTCCGGTGGCGGTGGTGGAGGTTTCTCGACCTCTTTCGCGGGCGGGATCTCTGCCTCAATCTCAGCGGAGGGAACCGTCTCTGGAACAGCCGCTGGCCCAGGAGCGGCCTCGGCAGGAGCAGGCGTCTTCTTGGCGGGCCTTGCGCCGTAGAACCGCTCATCCTTTTTCACCTTCTCCACATACTCCCGGCTGTAGATGGATACTGCCGCGAACTTCTTCTTGACGGGATACAGGAGGGAGACCCAGA
>JAGMCJ010000088.1 GCA_023129265.1 Thermoplasmata archaeon
CTCGGAAATCGCGCTTTCCGCTTGAATCCGAACCTGCGAGGAGCCGGTGCCGTTAAGCACCAACGAATACATGTGGAACCCGTCCTCTCTCAGCACGTACGACTTGGCCTCCAGATCATGGACGAGCTGCCTCTCTGGGGGAGGGCAAGAAGAGATGTTGTCGTGGTCCCCTTCCATGAAGCACGCCATCACGGTATCGCCCACGACATAGATTGTGACCTGCCTCGTTGTGGTCAATCCCAGACTGTCCGTGTTCCAGAAGTTGACCTCCCTTTCGGTCCCCCCGAGCACCGTCAACGTCGTCTCGCTCGAGAGCTGGGCCTCCGTGGCGGAGTGGAAGAAGGGCAGGACGAACAGCACACCCACGATTATGCATACGACTATGAGGATGAGACCCCTTCTCATCGAATTGCCGGCCATCAGGAACTTCTGACTGCTCCTGACTGCATATCTGATCCTCAGATCCCTGAACACGAAGGACAGCGAAAGCCAGACGAGACTCATCACGAGGGCAACGCCGATGGCGATGTCCAAGGGCAGATAGAACGGTTTCAGACTCGCCCCGTTCGCAACCGTCACCGCAGCAACGAAGGATATCGTGATCAGCGCTAGTATGGAATAGACGATTCTCCTCATCCTTCGTATCCTGACGACCCTGTAGCCGCCTTCTAGCCTATCCACGAATCTCTTCATTTGCGCTCCTCTTTTTCGGACAGCTTTGCAAGACCACGACACATCAAGAACACGGCTGCAAACTCTGGAACATCAGTTATGCCTTCGTGTAAATTAATCTTTTCCTCCTTCAGGGTGACGGCAACGTCCTGTTCCACGACGACTCCCACTGGGTCGCTGCCAAACGTCTCGGGGAAGGCGTCTCTGAGCGGGACGAAGTCGTCCACCTCGCCCCGCTCAAGGATGATGACCCTCATCCCGCTCTTTCCATGAAGGCTCGTGGGCAGTCTGATCAAGCGCCTTATGTCCGCCGTGACTGGCTCGTCTATCTCCCTGTGGTACTTCTCCAACGTGTGCTTGACCGCGACCTTGACGAGATGGTTCCTGTAGGAATCCCTCGGGAAGAAGTCGAATCTCCCCTCGCGGAGTCGGTCAACGCCCCTCTTACCCGCCACTCCGTCGAAGAGCGAAGCGTGAATCTCGTTCGCCGTCTTCTCACCTATGCCCTCGAACTCGCTCAACATCTCCAGTGCCTCTTCCTTGGGCATCTTCTCCAATCTCCCAACGAAGTCCATCAGCCCCTTGTGCACCCTCGAGGACCATCCACCATCGTCGGGCTTCGGCATCTCGAGCCTGAAAATCGACCCGTAACGGGTCCTGTGAATCGCTCTCTTGCGGAATGCGGATTCCGCCTCCAACCCCGTCCCCTGTATGAAATCCACGATCTCCCTCCTCTCCGGGCTGGTCAGCGATCTTACCCTTGGCGATCTGACGTGGACATGATATCCTCTCCCTCCTGAGAACGTGATCAGAAGGTCGTCCTCCGCAAAGCCGAAGTCGTCGAGGAGGAAATCATCGACCAAGGACATCAGCTCCAGTTTGATCTCGTGAAGCTGTCTCTCGAAGGATAACCCCTTCACGCGCGGTATGTGGTCCGCGTCCAGGTCGAAGATGAGATCGGTGCCCAGCCAACCCTTCTCGTCCATCGTCGGAGCTCCAGGTCTCTCGTAATAGGCGGAGGAGTAGTACACATGGGAGGGCGCTCTGTCAAGAAGGAACCTCTTGACCTCGTTTCTCGTCTTGAAGCCAAGATGCCTCTGAACATAGTCGCCCTTGAAGAACATGAAACCGAACTCGCGATGGGTGAACTCGTTCGGAAGGTAGAGCTCGGTGCTCTTGTAGTACTCCCTGAACTTCCGGATCAAGAAGTCCTCCGTCGCGCTCTTCTCCATCGATTCCAAATGACATCTGCGGCTCTTAATCCTTGCGAGCCAAATCAGCCGCTTCCTTCAAATCCTCAAAGAGCTCCGGCGCAACATCATGGACCAGGTCGAACATCTTCGTGGCGAGCTTACGTATCTCCCACTGAGCACCCCGAGCCATCCGTAGATGGAAGAAGTTGCGGAGCGAGCGCGCATTCATCGTGACAAAGATCCTCGTCTCGCAGGCATTGGGCAGAACGAAGCGGGCATCCTGCTTTCGAATTCCCATTCCTCGCAACCTGTCGTACAGCTCCTTCGACTCCTCCATGAAATCCACGAAGAGCTTCCTTGCCTTCTCATCGCTCTCCACGTTCGGAGGTGTCACGTATTCGAACTCACCTTCATCGACGTACCTCTGGCTTCTCTGTGAGTAGGAAGCTATCCGGTGTCTCACGAGCTGATGCGTCAGCGCCCTGCTCACCCCCTCAATCCGGAATGTGAACGAAACGTGCTCGATGACGCTCTCATGGCCCTTCTTCACGATTCTCTTCACGAAGGTGCCGTAGTCCTCCTTCTCCTCCTTGTCCCAGCATATGCCCGCAGCCCGTCCCGCAGTATCGACAGGTTCAGGGGTGTATCTCACTAGTTCGACTTTGATGTAATCCCCAAACCACATTCCCTTGTCTCGATATTAGACTTGCGAAGTCACTCCTCTATCGAAAACGAGAAGGTCACGCTACTTGTGGAGGGCTCCGACCTCAGCTCCCTCAGTCTCACGACATCCACATCCCTGTCTCCCAGCAGGTCTCTCACACCCTCGACGTGACCGTCCCCGATGACAGCCACGATGTTCATATGGTTCTCACTGATCTTCTCGATGGCTCTGGCCATGTGGGTGTTCCTGTCATCGATTAGTATCCTCTTGACCGAGGGGAACTCCTCCCCGAAGGCCTCGAGATAGGCCTCATTGTCCTCCTCGAACCTCCTAATCTCCCTGTCGATGCTCTTCTTGCGCACGAAGAGGCTGGATATCAACGCAACGAACATCTTGACCCTTTCGTCGAAGCTCATCCCTTTCCAGAACCTGTGGAACACATCGGTTGCTTCCATGTCTATGAAGGCGACGTCCGCCCCGATATCGCGGGCGGTGCTGACCGCAGCGATCATCTCTTGACCCACGTCCGTGCCGTACTTGCGGGCGATCCATCTCTGGAAGAAGGCGAGAGCGTTGTACGGGAGGGGCCCGCCCGGCCGACCGGTTGTCCCGCTCATCAGCGTGTAGAACCTGGCTCTGTCAAGCTCAACGCAAACGACCGAGGGTCGTCTCTCCGCGATCACGCGCCTGACCTGGTCCTTAATGTCAAAAACATGGCCCACACCGACGAGCGTAATCATCTGGTTGATGATTCCACCCCTCTCTATTTAACTATTCCTTCAGAATCCGTGCCTGCCGATTAGGGGGACGAACACGCAACCGCCATGCGACTTCTTCTTGATCCTGCCTCGCTTCTTCGTGCCAAGGACGAGGTCCTGCAGGTATGTCCCGCCCACGGGAATCAGGAGCTTCCCTCCCTCCTCCAGCTGGTCCACGAGAGGGTCAGGGATCGCCGGTGCGGCGCACGTCACGAATATGCGGTCGTAGGGCGCATGCTCAGGATGCCCAAGAGAACCGTCCGCCACAATGATTCTCACCCTGTCGGACAACCCGACCCTCTCCAGGGCGGTCCGCGCCTTCAGGGCCAGTTTCTCGATTCTCTCCACGGAGTAGACCGTTCCTCTCTCGCCGATCATCTCGCCAACCAGGGCCGCGTGATACCCAGACCCGCCTCCCACTTCGAGCACCTTCTGTCCGTCCTGCAGGTCGAGGGCCTCGAGCATGATGCCGACCATGTGCGGAGCGGATATGGTCTGGCCATCGCCTATCGACATTGGAGAGTCCGCGTACGCCATCTTGCCGATGTCCACAAAGTAGTGCCGAGGTATCTTCCGCATCGCTTCGATGACCCTTGGCGAATGGATGTACGCTCCTCGTGCGAGCCTCTCAACCATCCGTTCTCTCTCCTTCTCGTAGCTCATACCCGCAGCTCCATCCAAACCTCGGCGAACCTGTCGACAAGGTCATCAAGGAATGACGATTTATATGTTATCAGTATCCTGGCCACCTCATCCTCGTCCTTTATCGAGTAGAACGTCTTCCTCTGCTCTCTCCTCTCCTGCAGGAGTCCCAGCCCCCTCATCTTGCTGAGGTGGAAGGAGAGCGTGGACTTCGATATCCCGAGCTCGGTCCTCAGACCGTCGAAGGAAACCTCGGACTCGAGGAGGGCTCTGATGGCTATCTTCCGCGGGATTCTCTGCCTCATCAGTCCCAGGAGTCGCCTGTCAAGGAAGGCGACCTCCTCGCTGACATAGAAGCGCCTGAGCCTCCCGTCCATCTCGCTCGACAACAGTCCCCTCTTCTCCAGGTAGTTCAGGTGGTATTCCAGCACGCCCATCTCCATCTCCAGGTTCTTTTGAATCTCCCTCAGGTAGGTGCCAGGATATCTCAGGACATAGTCATATATGCGCTTCCGGTTCTCGAGATCCAGGGCTTCCCTCATGGCCCCTCACTTCTTCGCGACAGCGAAATAGAACATGACCAGCGCGATCAGCTGGAGCAGAAGATACTGCCAAGGGATCCCCCAGTCCTCCCAGAGGCCCTCGGTGGAGACGGCGACCAGGAGAAGGATGCCTTGGATGAGAAAGACGAGGAAGGCTGTGGAGACCAGCAGCAGCCTAGGGTTCCTCACCCTGGCATAGCTCACTGAGGACGCGATGAGCATTATCAGGGAGAAACCGAAGAGCAACACGACAAGAAGGACTTCCACCAACATGGTATCTCTTGGGGAATGGACCGAGCGTAAAAAGGTTTTTTCCTTCGCGCGACCGCTTTTCGACCCTCAGAACGGGTGGGATGTCGCGCTCAAGTAGCCTCTGTTCGATGTTTGTACCAAATCCAATATAAGAACGGTCCATCCATTCACTTCCGAGGCTTTTCTATTATTCTGCCCACATAATAGAACCTCCCCCAAGAGGGGGAGGGAGCCTCCTCCATTCTTTTTGAATGGAAAAGCAGGTTGGTAGGATGAAGTTCCGACTAACGATCACGGCCGTCTTGATGGCTCTTCTGTTGCCCTTTTCCACTCTGAATGTTTCCGCAGGACCCAACGGTATGGACCTTCAGGAGAACCCCAACGGCACATTCTCCATCAGCGGAGACTTCATCAGATTGGAGTACAACGGGGACTCGTCGCCGACCTTCGACTCGATCGGGATTTCCAAGCGTTCCGTGGTTCCCATCTTCGAGCCGCTCTTCAAATCGATCGATGTTCAGAACTTCGTGCCCATCTCCGATCCCACTGTCAGCGGGGAAATCGTGCAGGTGTCCAGCAGCGACGTGGACGTGGACTTCCACAACAACCCAATGGCCACAATGAGCTTTGAGGCCACCGGTCAGAGTCTTGTGACATTCACGTTCGAAGAGGAGATCGGGGCCATCGTCGATGTAGGGCTGGCTCGAGTAGGAAAGGGAGGAACGACAGGCGATCTCGTCGTCATGGGCGATGCAATCCTCGAGAAATCCTTCGATCGGATTCGCCTCCGCATGGGTGACGGCGGGCGGTGTTTCTTCCGCGCGTCCGTTACGACCGATGAGTCCGTCGGACATGAGATATCGACGGGCACGATCGTCGGGGAGCTGTACATGGTGCAGATGGAGGAGAATGTGGTCTCAGACCTGATCCAGTATCAGTCGATTTCGATGTCACCTTCATTTATGTCAACCGACAAAGCGGTCGTCGATGTCTCCGGGGACTTCTCGAGCGGCGGAGTGGTCGTCCTGACCTTTGACAGAGCGATGTTCCACGTTCCCGCTGAGGACATCTTCGTCCAGATCGATGACAGCGAGACGGTGAGAGCGGACGACCTCGACCAGATTCTCGCGGGAGATGATAAGCCAGCGTTCTTCGCATCCCAGAACGAGGACACGCTGGAAGTGTTCGTCTACCTTTCGCACTTCTCGGACCACAAGATAGTCCTCTCAGGAGAGGGGAAGACCGCCTTCCCATGGAGCAGTCTGGCGGCGGTGCTCGGAGCCACTTTCGTGCTTCTCGTGGCGACAGCTTTTCTCTTCAGAAGGAAGGACTAGGCGAACGTCCTTTTGATAGGAGCCGCGTAGATCCTCACGATGTCCTCGGCCCTCGCCTTCCCATCCTTTATCAGCCGGTTCCTCACCTTTATCCTGCGGATGACCGCCTTGATCCTACCGAACTCCACCATGTCCCCAGTGTAGAACTCCTCGTCCGGGGAGGCCTCAACTTCCTTCGTGATCGTTCGGCCTGCCCTGCTTATCGAGAACTTCACGACGACCTTGTCCCTCCTCTTGGCCCAGAGCGTGTCGATGTCGGAGGACAGAGCCTCCTCAGGCCTTCGACCTTCCTGCTCTATCCCGGTTATCACGATCTGTCCTCCTTCGAAGAGGAACTTGTCGCCCTTTCTCACAATCAGTTTCGGATCGAGCTCAATGGACCTCTTCTCGGAAGCCTCGCCCTTGCTCACTATGATCGGAACGGTCAGTGGCCTAGGCTCACGAATCCTCTCCCTTCTGGTCTGCCCGCAACTCATGCAGCGGACGAGACCCTCCAGGACGATCTCCTTTCCCTCGGAAATCCTGCCCTTGACGATTCTGTGTGGCTTTTCCCCGCAGTTGGGACAATCGAGAATCAGAGCGGAAGGCACGCGCACGATTCGTCATGATTCCGGAGGCTATTATTCTTTTCTCCTCATCTTCATGGACCACCCGCAGTCGGAATAGACCCTCCTCCCCTTGGACTGCAGCGGCCCGCCGCACTCCGGGCATCTAGCCCTCTGCAGGAACTGGTCCTGCCAAGCCCGCCTGACATCCTCCACGGACTCTCCTTCGATTTTCCGCAGAATGGCCTTGAGCTCGTCGTTAATCGCCAGCTCCTCAAGACCCGCCAAGCGGGGGGCCTCTTTGGCGGGCAAGCCGATCCTCATGATCAAGGGCGCAAGGAGAATCCCCGCCGCCAGACCCATCAGATGCGCCTCGTGTGCTATGTGGCTGTTCGGGTTCAAAGCGAAGACAGTCTCCACCGCGATTATGATGGCTACCAGGAAAGGAACACGCATCGGGGGAAGTGGTATCATTGCAATCTTTTCCCAGGGATACAGCACTGCAAAGGCTCCCAATATGCCAGAGATCGCTCCCGAAGCGCCGAGGACGATAGCGTGTTCGTTCAGATGCATCAGACCGAATGCGAACGTGCCGATTATTCCGGTGACGATGTAGATGACCGCGAACCTCGGCGCGCCGATCCTCTCCTCCAGGAGCGGCCCTATCAGTATCAGCGCTATCATGTTGAATATGAGATGAAAGAAGCTCGCGTGAAGGAACATGGACGTGAAAAGTGTGTACGAGCTCGCAGGCATCGTGAGGTGCACTGGCTGGAAGGCCAGGTCCAGGACGAGAGGCGAGACGACGAGCCAGGACTCCATGACCTCAATAGCGAAGACAGCGCCGATGACGGCTGCTATGGCCAGGCTGAACGGGACCCTCCTCACCAACGAGAAGATGATGCCTCCGAGAACCACCGCGACAACGATGGGAGTGAACGGGCTCATTCGTCAGCAAGATGGTCGGGGGATATATTAACTCAGTGAGTTGCGGACGATCTCCGCGACCTTGTGGCCCGCTTTCCCGTCCCCGAAGGACTCCCTTCTCGCCCCCGGTGCGGCATCCGACGTGACCGCACTGATGATCTTGTCCTTGTCCGCACCCACGAGGATGTTCCAGCCGTCCTCGACCGTTTCCGGCCACTCCGTTTCCTCTCTCAGGGTGACGCACGGCTTCTCCAGAAGATACGCCTCTTTCTGGACTCCGCCGCTGTCCGTCAGGACCTTACTGCATCTCACGAGAAGCGCCAAGAAGTCCAAGTAGCTGAGCGGGTCCGTGATCCTGACGTTGTCTCCTACGTGCTCTTCCAGACCGAACCTCTCTATGGCGGTCGTCGTTCGCGGATGCGCCGGGAAAACGACATCCGTGTCCAGGTCCGAGACGGCGTCGAGAATCGTGCGGAGGTTGCGCTCGTCATCGGTGTTCTGCGGTCTGTGCAGGGTCATGAGATGGAATCCGCCATCCCCGAGCTCCATCTCGGGGAGGACTTCTCTGTCCCTCGCCGCGGAAAGGAACTTCTTGAGCATGTCCTTCATCACATCGCCAACAAGGTGCACGCCCGTCACTATCCCTTCCCTTTCCAGGTTGTCCACCGCCGTCTGGGTAGGACAGAACAGCAGCCCTGAGAGGTGATCCGTCAGCACCCTGTTGACCTCCTCTGGCAATGACCTGTTGTAGCACCTAAGGCCCGCCTCGACATGGGCGACCTTGATCCCGATCTTGGCGGCCGCCAGGGACCCCGAGAGCGTGGAATTCGTGTCTCCATGGACCAGTACGAGTTCAGGCTGCTCCTTGACGAGGACGTCCTCGATCCCCATGAGCATCTTGGCGGTCTGCACCGCATGCGTTCCGGAACCGACACCGAGGTTGTAGTCAGGTTCTGGCAGATCGAGAGTCTCGAAGAACACCTTGCTGAGCTCGTAATCGTAGTGCTGCCCCGTGTGTATGACGACCTCCTCGGCGAACTCCCTCAACTCGCTCGTCAGAGCGGCCGCCTTGATGAACTGTGGCCTTGCCCCCACGATCGTGGCGATCTTCATCTCGCTTCGACTATGTCTCTCGGTATTTAACTCTTCTTTCCTTGTTTTCCGTCGTGGAATCCATTCTCAAATCTGATAATGACGTTGGAAAGCTTGATATACGCACCGATTTTTCGTGCTGACGTAGCATGCAGTTTGAACCAGGATTAGAGTATCTAGCCACGTTCATCGCCTTCTCGGCGTCGTTCGTCGTGGCCATCGTCGCCCTTCCTCCCCTAATCAGGAAGATGAAGGAAGGGAAGATGGTTGGCTATGACGTCAACAAGCCGGAGAAGCCGCAGGTCGCAGAGCTTGGCGGGATAGCGGCGGTCTTCGCCTTCTCGATCTCCCTCTCGCTGATGGTCGGTGCCATAAAGCTCATGGACGACTTGTACGAGCCCCCCTTCCTGGCGGCGATCAGCGTCTTCTTCATCGCATCGATGATCGGACTCATCGACGATGTCTCCAAGATTTCTCAGCGGATGAAGGCCGTCACTCTGGTATTCGCCAGTCTTCCCCTCATGCTCGTTCATTTCGGGTCCGAACACATCGTATTCCCGTTCGACATCATCATCGACGTTCCGTACTACGCCTACTGGCTGGTGCTGGTCCCGATCGGGATAACCAGTGGTGGCAACGCAATCAATATGTCCGCAGGCTACAACGGACTGGAAAGCGGCCAGATAATGGTCATCTCGGCGTTCCTTCTCCTCATCGTCGCGCTGATGAACCCAATGAGCTATGCCCTTCCCATCTTCGCTTCGCTTCTGGGATGCTCTCTCGCCCTCTACTACTTCAACAGACACCCCGCCAAAGTGTTCGTCGGCGACATCGGGACCCTCGGCATGGGTGCGGCTCTCGCGGCGGGCGTAATCATCGGGGACATTGAGTTTTTCGGTGCCATATGCCTGCTTCCTGCGTTCTATGAGGTCGCTGCGACCCTGTACTACATCGTCGCGGGGAACCACAACCGTCGGGAGGCCTGCCAGAATCCGGTGATTGACTCCCAGGGAAGGCTGTCGCCCCCGAAGGGGTCCGAGAGGTATACGCTCGCGTACCTCCTGCTCAGCGCCAGGCCCATGACCGAGAGGAAGTTGGTCCTCGTCATCCTCGGACTCTACGCCGCCTCGGGCCTCATCGCACTCGTGCTGAGCGTGGTCTGATGAAAGGAGCCACAAGGTCCCGTGGAGGATTCGGCAAACTAGGCAGGGCTTTCAGCATCATCAGGAACTACGGGTTCTCCTCTCATCGGCTCGAAGAGAGCCTGGACTCGTTTCGGAGATTCCTCCAGGACAATAATTGTCCGGCGACATTCGCCTGCCCGTCTACTCTTCTGAAAGGGAGTGAAGGCCTTGTCGCCTTCATGAGGGAATTCGATGTGGCGATCCACGGGATGGAGCACGTTGACTACAGGAACGTCACGGCCGAGAGAATCGAAAGTGACCTGCGCCAGGCCATCTCGGACTTCGAATCGGTCGGTCTGAATCCCAGCGGGTTTCGAGCACCGTATCTGCGCTGGAACAGGGACATGATTAAGGCGCTAGCCCGTTCTGGTCTGGCGTACGACTCATCGACCTCTGTGTTCTGGAACGTCGGAGGACGCGACCTGGCTTCGCAGAAGGAAGTCAGAAAGGTCTTGGATTTCTACTCATCGGAGTACGAGGCCGATACTCCCAGTCTGCCCAGGATCGAGGACGGCGTCGTTCGCCTGCCCGTCTCTCTCCCGGACGATGAGATGCTGATCGAGAGACTGGCGATCGGCCGTCCGGAGGATCTTCTCGCCTACTGGCTTGAAATGCTCAAAAAGTCGTATGAGAAATCGGAACTTCTCGTCCTCCAGATTCATCCCGAGAGATTCCAAATCTGCGAGGAGGCCTTGGCACCTCTGCTGGAAGAGGTCCGAAAGAGGAACATCTGGAATGCAACTCTGAGGGAGGTCGCCTCCTGGTGGACTGAAATGATCGAAGCCATGCCCGCCGAAGGAGACGCGACAGAGACTCGCGGACTTCTGGACAAGGGCCTGTGGCCTCAAGACCATCAAAGCGCATTCTGCCTGACAGGCGATATCGATGCTATGTCTGTTGGCGACTTCCTCAGGAGAACCGTTTCGCGAGGAACTAAGAATCGCATACGGGGGGCCTAGTTGAAGCTGATCCACGACGCTGACGAGGAGGAATGGCTGGAGTTCGTGAGCGGAAACCCTGAAGGGAACATCTTCCAGACACCCGAGATGGCAAGAGTGTATGAGAAGACTCAGGGATACGAACCCATCCGCATATTCGCGGTGCAGAATGGCGAGATCCAAGGCGTCCTACTTGCCAGTCTCGTGTGGACCGGGAGACAGCCATTGAAGAGTTTCAGCAGCAGATGCATTCTGCAGGGGGGCCCATTGTCTTCTGAACATAAATGGGCCTCCAAGCTCCTTCAGGAACTCGACAGGTCCGTTTCGCGAAGGGCACTCTACACCGAGATCAGGAATCTGTGGGAACTCAAGAGCCAAATCCCCGTGTGTGAGTCCTCGGGCTACACGTTTGCCCCCCATCTGAACTATCACATCGATCTCCGCCTTGGTCAAGACAAGATCTGGTCCGGGATGTCCAAGGGAAGAAGGAAAGGGATCTCCAAGGCTGAGAGGATCGGCCTTGAGATTGTCGAGGTCAGAAGCGACAGCCAGCTTAACGACTTCTTCAAAATCCTCAGGAAGACTTATTCAGGTCTGGGTATGCCTCTGGCTGACGAATCCTTGTTCGCATCAGCCTTCCGGATACTAACGCCCCTCAAACGGGCGAGATTCCTCCTCTGCAAACATGGAGGGAAGTCGATTGCCTGCAGGGGGTTCCTTCTATTCAAGAAGACGATTTATGACTGGTATGCCGGCTCTCTCGCTGAAGACAGGGCGAAGAAGGCAGACGAGTACCTCGTCTGGGATACCCTCCAGTGGGGCATCTCACAAGGCTATGAGGTCTTTGACTTCGGCGGTGCCGGTTCCCCTGAGGAGGAATATGGTCCTCGAGAATTCAAGAGAAGATTCGGAGGAAGACTCATTGAGCCAGGTAGGTTCAAGAAGGTTTATAAGCCGACGCGATTATGGATTAGCGGCAAGGCCTTTCAGGTCTTCAGGAGGCTCAAGTGAGGCTTGAGTTTCCCATCTGGATGGGATTCACAATGTTACTGTTGTTCTCATGTGGGACAAGAAGAGACTCCCCGGAAGATGGAATACGCCTCTCGCGCTGGGACTCCTGCAACACAAGGATCGCCCTTTCTTCTGATTCGGGTGCAGAGATATGAGAATCCTGTTCAACGTTGCTCATCCCGCTCATGTCCATCTATTCCGGAATTCCATTGCCCTGCTGCGGAGCAAAGGCCACGAAGTCAGGATAGTCTCCGTGGAGAGAGAAGTCACGAACCATCTTCTCGAAGCATATGGTCTCCAGTACGAAACGCTCGGAAAGACTCATCGGGACCTTCTCGTCAAGTCCTTCGACACAATGCGCCGGGACCTCAAGATGGCAAAGATCATCAGGAGACTCAGACCAGATCTCGCGGTGAGTACTGGAATCCCCTATTCTGTACAGGCTGCACGGCTGTGCGGTACTCCCTCCATTGCGTTCAGTGATACTGAGATTGCCACCTTGGTCCTGCAAGCAATGGTCCCGTTTGTGTCAGCGATTTGCACACCCTCGTGCTTCGAGTTGGACCTTGGGCCAAAACAGATCAAATACAATGGCTATCACGAGCTGGCCTATCTGCACCCCAACCACTTCACTCCCGACCCTTCCATTCTTCATCATTGCGGAATCGAAGAAGGCGAACCTTTCATCCTTGCTAGGGTATCCTCGGCCGATTCAAGCCATGATCTGGGGGTAAAAGGATCCTTCTTGGATGATTCCACCCTTGCGTCTGACTTTCTGAGTTGGCTTGAGCAGTACGGGAGAGTCATTGTGACCTCAGAGCTTCCTCTTCCGAAACAGCTCAGGAGTTATCAATTGGAGATTCCGCCCCACAGGATTTTCGACCTTCTCAGCTTCGCAACGCTCTATGTAGGGGAAGGCGCAACAATGGCTTCCGAGGCCGGAGTCCTGGGCGTACCTTGGATTTATGTGTCCGACTCCAGCCGTGGTTACCTGAGGGATCAGGAAGAGAACTACGGACTGGGACGCACTGTTCCCGACTGGAAATCCGCCAGGGGCACAATAGCGGAATGGCTGAACAGACAAGATACCGAGTCCTCCTGGCGAGCGAAACGAGAAAAGCTTCTGAGCGAGAAAATCGATGTCACAGCGTTCATTACCGAGTTCATTGAGGACTGGCCGCGCAGTTTTGCTGAGTTGTCAGGAGTGAGCTGATGGAGGTCGTCTTTCTGGGGTGTCTCGGTCCTGGTCTGCACAGGCCCAGCGGCGTCACGAACTATGTGAGAAGCGTGCTAGTCGAACTTCCAAAACTCGGTGTCCGCTCAAAGCTCATCGGTGTCGGGCCACGGTCTCCTTCCGACATCCCCTATGAATTCGTCTCTCTGTGGCAGACCAGGGAACCAACGAGTTATGGCTTCACTCTGCGTCTCATTGCGTCGAATCCGTCCTTCCAGCTGTCTTCTGACTCGGTTTTGAGCGCGCACCGCCCTGACGACGCTATTCCCTTTCTTCTTCTGAGGCGGAAAACCCCGATCGTGCTGACCCTTCACGGTACTCACTTCAGGAACGTGTACTTGACAAGGGGAAAACTCGCGGGGAAGTCATATGATTTCCTGGAGAGATACTCTGTCAAGAGAGCCAGTCAGCTGATTTCGGTGTCCAAGACGTCAAGACAGCTGTTCTTGGAGAGATATCCCGAAAGAGAGAACTCAATCCACTATGTCCCCCCTGGTGTGAACACGGACATCTTCAGGCCCCGGAATCGTCTTAAGCTGAGGACCTCCCTTGGGTTTGCTGAAGATGACTTTCTGGTTCTGTACGCTGGTAGATTGGAAAAGGAGAAGAGAGTGGACTTGCTGCTGAAGTCGTTCGTCCTGCTGAGAAAGAAAAGGTCCAATGCGAAACTATTAGTAGCTGGCGATGGCAGAGAGAGATTGAAATTGGAGTCTTTTGCTTCGTCCAACAAGGACAAAGACGTTTTCATCCTTGGGCCCCTTTCCCAGGACAGGCTGTCTGATGCGATGAACGCTTCCGACGTGTTGGGCCTTCTCTCGTCGCACGAGGGTTTTCCGTCCGTAGTCCTCGAGGCTCTTGCCTGTGGCCTACCGGTCGTGTCCACGAGAGTGGGCGATGTGCCAGAAGTGGTCCGGGAAGGAGTGAGCGGGTTCATTCTGGACTCATTGGTCCCAGGCGAGATAGCTGATGCGATTTGGCGGGTCGGTTCGCTTCACGATCAGATGGCTCCGAAATGCATGCAATTGGCGAGTGAATACTCTTGGCGAAAAGTCGCTGAAAGGACAGCCGAAATCTACAAGGAGGCTCTTGAGAATGGGACTTGACTCTGAGAACGATTGCCACTGTTCACACAGCCGGGAGGATGACTGAAGATGCGTGAGGAGCGGAGTGATGATGGAGAGATACAGACGAGAGGGAGACTGGCGAAGCCCACGGTATACTGCTTGATATTGGTCATAGTCTTTCTGAATATAGTCTTCAGATATCCTCTCAACGTGTCGCATGAGATGGGTTCTGACACGACGTTCATTCATACTCTGTCATCTTCCCTAAGTCAAGAAGGATTTGCCAAATGGTACATCAACCCCTTCTCCTTCTTTGGCCTCTACGCTCTTTCATATCCGAGCGCAACACCCGTCCTATTGTCCTCTCTTTCCCAGCTCTCGGGAATCAGCATTGAGGGGCTGATTCTCTTCATGGGCATGGCATTCGGAATCATCGGGGCGCTGTCAGCCTTCGTTGTCGCCAGGGAGATATTGGATGATGACAGGTTCGCTCTTCTCGTGGCCATTCTCTTCTCTTTGGCGCCCTTCTTCTTGAAAGACACTACTTGGATAGGCTCGTCAAGAGGATTTGTTGTCGCCATGCTTCCTGTTCTGGTGATGCTCCTGCTCAAGCATCTGAAGACAGGGAATTCCAAGTACCTAGCCCTAGCCGTTGTCGTCTTCATCATTGTCTGCTCACTGCACAGAATGGGCTTCCTGTCGATTTTCCTTTTCATCGCGTTCGCATTCATTCCTTCGTTTCACAGAATTACCCAGAGAATTCGGTTTTCCCTCGTGAAGTACGAAGTTGTCTTTCGTGTCCTTTCAGTCGGCATCGCGCTGTTTGGCTTTCTCTTGATTTTCTTGATACAGATTGCCTTACCTGGCTATGGTGGATTTGACATTAGAGACGAGTACAGTAAAGGAACCTTCTTTGAGGGTGACAGTATCCCCATTCTTCTCGCCAACATGGGCGTGAACTTCACTGGCAAGGTCGGCTTACTGATGCCACTCACTCTGCTGGGTCTGGCGATGTATACTTGGAAACGCCCCAAGAACATCAAGGACAAGTTCGTCCTCTTGCTCGTTTTCATTCTAATCCCATTCCTGTCTCTCAGGGACTACATTTCGGAGTTCATGATCCTGTTCTTCGTATTCCTTGTCGTGTTCGCAGTCATACGGATCTCTGTCCGACTTCCCAAAAAGAGCGTCCTATCTGTCCTGGTCATATCCTCGGTGCTTGTTTCCTCCATTGGATTCTCATGGTACATGAAGGATTGGTGGCGGAACAGATATGCCACGGACGACCAAATCCCCGAGGATATCTTTGACGCCGCAATCTACGTGCGACAACACACGGATGGCATAATTCTGGCAAACGATGGGCTAATGGGCGGCAGAATCTCTGCAATCTCAGGCCGTGCAACTCTCCCTTTGGGCGGAGCCTCAACGCACTGGTTCACCGCCCAACAGCTAATCTTCGATACGGAGGATTCTGACAACCTCATATTCATGCCTGTTGAGTCGATACAAGTCCACCGACTGAACATCGAGGAGATAACCTTCAATACGGACGAGATATTCCTTGCCACGAACATCCCTAACGCTCTTCGAGATTGGGAGAAGATCATGTACGACAGACCCGAAAGGGACGAGCTGCTGGGGTTGTACGGGATTGAGTATTGCGTAATCCATCTGGACTATCCGCATGGGTTCATTTCGTACACTTACAGACACTCCGTATATCTGGTAATTCTTGATGCATCCCGCTACAAGATATTCCAGAACGGAGAGACAATCATTCGTAAGATCTGAGAGGTCGGCCAATTGGCACCAGAGGCAAAGATTCTGATTGTTTCCCCCTACCGCCTAAGCGTCCGCGGGGGGGTTACTCGATTCGTTGAGGATTTGGCAGAAGGCCTCGAGAAATCCAGAACCAGGGTTTCCGTATGTGAAAGACCCTCGGCGGATTCTCGCGGGGTTGTTGGTCTGATTAGGGACTCTCTCTGGGGTGTGAAATGCTTCCTCAAGTGCGCTTCGGAGAGGCCAGATGCGATTCATGCGCATTCGCATTGGAGCACTGCCCTTCCTGGGTGCCTGCACAAGCTCTTTGGCGGGAGGTCTGTGCACGTGTTTACCTTCCACACTCAGCTCGACCGCGAACCTGCTCCCATTCGCGCATTCCTCCTCTCCCAGCTTCTCTCAAAATGCGACCATGTTTCGTATGTATCCTCCAGTTTAGTCGGAGCATATGAGGGAGTTCTTGGAGTCTCGGCAGAGAAGGCGGTCATCTATCCTTCGTATCGTTCCATGGCAGTCAGCCAACATCAAATCGACAAGTTTCGGAAGAGGTTCGATCTCGACGAGAACGCAACTGTGATGTGCTTCATCGGCCCTCTTGTGTGGAAAGAGAAGGTCAGGGGAGTGGAACTGCTAATACGTTGCTTCTCGTCAGTTTCAGAAAGTGATCCGAGACTACTCCTTTTGATTGTCGGTGACGGACCGTTGCGGAGGGGTCTCGAGGAGGCTGCAGGGACACTCGGATGCTCTGAGCGAGTCATCTTCACCGGTATGCTGGATAACCCTCACGTGCCGCTCGCGGTTTCGAAAATCTACGCGCACATCTCTTATCAGGAATGACTCCCCCACTCTCTTCTGGACGCAATGGTCTCATCCAAGGCGATCGTTGCCAGCAGAATAGGGGGCATTCCAGAGGCGATTACTCACGGCGTTGAGGGTCTCCTTGTCGACAACAGGGAAACTGAGGTCAAGGATGCCATCGAGAGACTGCTCAGAGAGCCGGAGCTCAGGCTTGGTCTGGGTGAGAAAGCCCGGGAAAAGGCCAAGAGACTCTTTGGCCAAGAGAGGATGATCCGTCAGTTCCAAAGACTGTATGAGGGGACCAAATGAGGAGGATAGTGCTCACTGTTGACGTGGAAGAGGATTTGAATCAGTCTCACGACGGCAGCTCCTACGGGGTCAGGCATGCGCTTCCAGAGATTATTGACATCTTGGAGGAGAAAGGTCTCGAATGCCATTTCTTCGTCAACGGGAGGATGTGCAAAGAACATGCAGCGTTGATCAGGCGGATATCCGATCGAGGGTTCGGCGTGGGCTCTCACGGCATGGACCATTCAGTTCCGTACCTCTGTGCCAGAGACGAAGCCTGGCAGAGACAGAGTCTTCGAGTCGCGACCGACTTGGTCACGAAGACTATTGGCAAGCCAGTCCGAACCTTCAGAGCACCGAACTTCTCTGTCAACACGACCACCATCAGAGTACTGGAGGGACTCGGCTATCGTATCGATTCATCTGTGCTACCTGGCAGAGTCGTAAGGAAGGCCCGGCTTCGGAAGATTCTGGACTTCAGACGGGCTCCGAGGAACCCTTACCATCCAGACCCGTCCGACTTGCTCAAAGAGGGCAACTCGTCAATTCTTGAGGTGCCAGTCACCGAGAATCCCCTCAATCCTGGGGCTCCAATCGGTCTCGGCTACCTGAACTCGTATGGCCTTGATAAGACGCTACGGGCTCTCGAATCGGCAGAAGGCAAACTCCTGGTCTTCCTGATGCACCCATGGGAGTTCGTGAATCTTGCATCGATTCACAGTCATCTCCCGAGTTGGGTGAAGTCAGCTTGCAGGCATCAACCGACTCTTCTGGCGTCGTTCCTATCGAGACTTGAGAAGAGATTTCAACTGACCTCTCTGGAGCCCCTCTTGGAGAGCAACGACCTGTAGACCTCCTCGTACAATGTTAACATCCTCTCAGTGCTGAAGGATTTCACGATTCGTTTCCTCGCATTGTTTCCGAGGCGGTCCAACTCACTGGGTCTCTCAATGAATCTGGAAATCAACCGGGCTAGTTGATCAGGTCTTCTTGGGTCACAGAGAAAACCATTCTCGTCGTCGACAACAACCTCAGGCACGCCTCCAACTCTTGACGCTATGACTGG
Organism: Thermoplasmata archaeon; assembly: GCA_023129265.1. Lineage (GTDB taxonomy): Archaea > Thermoplasmatota > Thermoplasmata > RBG-16-68-12 > JAGMCJ01 > JAGMCJ01. The sequence continues at coordinate 17,987 of JAGMCJ010000088.1, forward strand.
CAGACCGGATGCCATTGCCTCAAGGAGACTTATCGGGAAACCCTCATAGTATGAAGGCAAGATGAACAGTTGCGACTCTCTCAGTTTCTCGGAGACGTTCCCAAGAACCCCCTCATACCGGAAAACATCCTCGATTCCCAACTTCCTAATCCTCTCCAGGATCTCTCCCTTTTCGTCCGAAGCCATCTCACCGACAGCGGTCAGCCTGAACGACTTGCTTCCATGGCTGCGCTGAACGATTCCAAGAGCATCCATCAAATCGAGAATACCCTTGGTTCTTGTCAGCCTGCCCACAAAGACTATTCTTAGCGGGGATTTCTCTGGCCAGACCTCTCCCCCTTCCCCAACAGGATGAAACCGGTCTGTGTTGACACCATTATGGATAACGGGATGATTATCTGCAGCAAAGGAACGCCTAGTGTGCTCGGATACGAAGACCAGTTCATTCGAACACCTCCCTGTGATCCACTCTGAAACCCTATCCACGGCCCTTTCAAGCCTACTCGAGAAGTGTTGTCTCTTCAGGTGAAGCGTTGTGACAGTAGGTTTTCCCATAAGCCTCCCCAGAATCGTAGCTAGACTTGTCTGAATGTGAGGCTGCTGTCCATGGATTACGTCGAAATCGTGTCTCCCCTTGAGTAGGGCGATTAAGGTCCGTACTGTCAGGGACACGTTCCTGAGTCGGTTCTGTCTGGACAGACTGAGTTCCTGGAGAGCGAATCCATTTGATGTACGAATAGCCGGCCCCTCGTTTTCTGCAGTCACGACAAGAACATGGTTTCCCCGATTCTCCATGCCTCTCGCAAGCTCCTCAACGAATACGCCGATACCCGTGGGACCCTTTGGATTGTACGGGGAGAGAAGGCAAATCCTCATTGTATAACTTTAATATCCGTTTGCTTATCTATTTGTCGATGGTAGTTCCTGGTGGAGACCCGAATGAAGGCTCCCTGACTTTCTCTCCCAGGAACGCTCCCGAATCTACTGTGTCACGAGATGATGACAGGGCTTGCTGCGACTTGTCTGTGATAGTGATAGCGAGAAACGAAGAGGAGAACATTGGCGACTGTCTATCGAGCATCTTAGTCTCTCTCGAGAAGGCAGGCGAGAGAGGACTCATTTCCACTTGGGAAGTGATTCTCTCGGACTCCGCCTCAGAGGACAGGACCGTCGAAATCGCATCGAAGTTTCCAGTGGGGATTGTCAGGCTGTCTCGGACCTGGCCCCTCTCGGCAGGAGCTGGACGCTCGATTGGCTTCTCGATATGCTCAGGATCCTTGGTTCTCTTTGTCGACGGAGACTGCATCCTTCAGGAGAACTGGCTTCCAGTAGCCCTAAAGGCCATAGGTCCAGATGATGTCGCAGGCGTTGACGGGAATCTTGTCCACATGATCGACAAAGGCAATTTCTTCCATGCCATATTGAAGGAATCTGAGTCGTCACAGGCGGTATCCTCCGTAGGCGAGGTCGACACACTGGGTCAGGCACTATTCAAGAGAGACGCCATTCAAGAAGTGGGAGGCTACAATCCCTTCCTCAAGGGTGGTGAAGATAGAGACATCGCCTATAGGCTTAGGCGAGAGGGCTACAGAATTCTGCGTGTGCCCGAAATATCAGTTCACCATCGCTGGGCCGGTAAGAAAGGCAATCTACGATACTTCGACATCCTGAAATCGACCTTCTATTGGGCATTTGGCGACGGACAGGCCACAAGATGGAACTTCTCTGATCGTTCGATTAGGTCTGCTCAACGCGAGAGGTACCTCAGATCTGGGGAATTCAAGGGACTGTTTCCAGCGTCAATCCTGGCACTTCTCTTGTGTGTCAATCTCTTGGCCGCTTTCACGGTGAGTGTTGCTTCTGTCCTATTCGCGCTCGCGGTCGATTTGCTCACTCTTCTGGGGATTCTTCTGATTGGACGGCACAAGCGGTTTGGGTTCAGACGAGCCTTGTACGAATCCTTCAGCACTACTCCGTATCTCCTCATACGGTTTCCATCCTTCTTCCTGGGGTTCTGCTACGGCTCCAAGAATCCTGATGTCTATCCGAAAGTGGAGCCGGAGAACATCGTTCAGGCCCCGGTCGCACTGGAGCTGGGCAATTCACAGAAGGACTTCGGACGTAATCATGAATGAGTCGCCAGTTCATCGCATCCAGTGGTAGACGTGCTAATGGCCCCTCCGGAAACGCCTTCAGTCATAGAATCCGGGCAGGAATCCGTAGTCGGCCTTGCGGTATGCATCCATGCATTCTTCCAGGGTCGTGAACGTGTATTCCGGAATTCTTAGTTCCTCCCTCTCGACTAACTGAAGGTCAATCGTCAGTTCGGTCGCGACGGACCTCAACAGCATAACATCACCGTATCCATCCTTCAGTCTCCTGAGAAAAGCGCTGACCGTTCCCAGACCGTGAATGGAGCCGTGGTACAGCATGCGAGTGAGGAGGCGCCCCCCCCCGTAGCGCTCCCTCAACACCTTCCAGTATCCTGCCAGATATAGCCAAAAGGGAATGTGCCAGAAAAGGGTGATTTTATCCCTGGTCCTGAGGAATCTCCTAACCGTTCCTTCCACTATGTTTGTGGCTGGGTTCCTCTTCAGATTCTTCCCGCACACAATCGGGTACGTCCTATACTTCCCGA
>JAGMCJ010000089.1 GCA_023129265.1 Thermoplasmata archaeon
GTAGTAGATGTCGAGATGGTCCCGAAGGGCGGAGGAGAGTTCCCCGTTCCGGTCGCGCACCTCCCGCAGAAGGTCCCTCACGTCCTCGCCGAGATGGATTCGCCTGACCACATCACCAGCCAGTCTCGCTATCGTTCTGGATGACTTGAGGGCGAGTTCCCGCACGGCGTCCTTCTCGTCCAATCTGGCCTCCATCCCCTCAATGATCTCCTCGAGATTCTGCATGGTCATGGCAATCGCTCACGAGCATAAGTCTTTTTGTCTCTTGGGAGCCGACCGATATTTTGATTTAGAGGTATCTCGTTGGCTGGATTGCTTCTTAAGCGGGAGGAGGAGGTTTATGCGTATGAAATCTGAGGTGGTTCGTGCTGATGGGATCTTTGCTCGTCTGTTGTGCCTCGCTGTGGCGGTGGCAATGGTGTTGCCTGTGGCCTTCGCGGTTCTTCCATCCGAGGAACCTGACAGGCACGCGATGCCTGAGGACCCAGAGCCCGATCAGGAGATGTTCCTGCTGCAGGTGACCAACACCCTTGACGTGGCGAGGACAAACGAGGTCGTGCGCTATACGTTGACTTTCGACAACTTCCAACATCTCGATCCGAGCCACTTCTTGGTCAAATCGCAGTCGTCGGGACAGGAAGTGCTCTCTGGCCATCTTGAATCCACCGTGGAGAGATATCCCTCCAACTTCATACACAAGATGGACATCGTGTTCCAGGACGACTTCGGCCCCCTCCAGACGAAGACATACGAAATCGACACGTCAAACACGACAGCGCTTACTGGAGACATGACCGTGAGTACCAACCCCACAACTGTCGAGGTGAGGGATGGGCCCAGGAGATATACGCTCTACAAGAGGGAGGAGAACAAGAACGGGGTCTATGTCACATATCAGAACGGCTCCGCGCCAACCGTTCGCGGCTACATCTTCGTCAGGATTGGCGGGAACCAGCTGACGATAGACCAGGCAAGCGTGGAGATGTGGTGGGGCCGACCGACACTGGAGGAGATCGATATCAACAACGTGATGGTCTCGGTCCACCTGCAATACGGGAACCCAAAAATGTGGAACTGGGGCGTCGGGTCGATGGCCAAGGACACGGACGTGATCTTCGGGGATGTCTACATCAACTTCTACAACGACAGAGAGATGTTTGAGAGCATAACCGACAAGAAGGTCAACGAGAGGTTCCACAACCACAACGGCTTCGTGATGGAGTTCACCGTCCTCTATGGAGGGGACGCTGAGTACCAACAGATATTCGGGAACAGTCAACATCAGACCATGACCGCAAGGACAAGAGAGCCAACGTGGTCAAGGGTGAACCCGGTGTTCAGGGCACACGACATCGGGAACCGAAGCGCCCCTGCATTCGCCAACCTGGACAACGACACGGACTATGACATGGTGGTAGGTTCGGCGGAAGGAGAGATCTGGTACTTCAGAAACACAGGGCACATGAACGCGCCCGCCTGGAGCAGGGACACGGACATGTTCGCAGCGTTCAGTGGCGTGGCCAACTACTCCGTTCCCTGGCTTGCGGATGTCGATGGCGATGTAGATTTCGATCTCATCCTCGGAAAGGACAACGGCACTCTGGTGGAGATTGAGAACGTTGGCACCGTGCAGGCACCGCAATGGAGCCTGAACACGACCGCCTTCGCCGGGATAGATGTGGGCAACTTCTCCGCACCTGCTCTGGGCGACCTAGACAACGACACCGATCTCGACCTTGTCGTGGGCGAGGAAGGTGGTCTCTTGATCTACTACAGGAATGATGGGAACTCGACCTCACCGAGCTGGATACTCGACCCGCTCGAGTTCCAGGCTCTCGGAAGCCTTGGAGCCAACGTCATACCCGAACTGGGCGACCTGGACGGTGACGGAGATATCGACATCGCGGCGGGGCTCCAGGATGGAACGATCATCAACATCATCAACATAGGAAACTCGTCAGTGGCCAACTGGACGCTGCAACAGACTCTCTTCCAAGGGATAGACGTTGGAGGCTACGCGGCTCCCGCCCTGGCCGATTTGAACTCGGATGGAGACCTTGATTTCATCTCGGGAGAGTACAACGGCTCACTATTCTACTACCAGAACGTGGGCTCGATTGTTTCTCCCGTGTGGACCCAGGACAGCTTCCTTCACAGGCTCTCTTCCCTTGGCGTGCGTGCCGTCCCGGAATTCGTTGACTTGGACTCCGACGGTGACTATGACCTCACAACCGGATTGAGTGACGGAACACTGAGATATCTCGAGAACGCAGGCCTTCCGAACTTGGCGTCGTGGCGGGAGGACCCGAACTTCTACTC
>JAGMCJ010000009.1 GCA_023129265.1 Thermoplasmata archaeon
CTTTCTACGATGATGGGACCCCGTACGAACCGTAGCTGAGGGAAGTCACAAGGAAGCTGGTCGAAGATTTCAAATCCTCATCTGGGAAGGAAATCCGTTGCCTGGCAACACTCTCCTCACGAGATGCAGTGCGTGACCAACACGTAGAGCTGGCATTAGGCAGACTTTATCGTGCAAAACTCAATGAGAGCGACCACCAGGAACACGACGAACATCCCGACGAATCCCACGACACCTCGATCCGCATGATAGCCAGGACTCCATGTCAAGGTGTACAGCAACCCCATCGACAGCAGATGGGCCTTGAAGCCCCTATCCCTCTTGTGGAGCCCGATTGCGCCGCTTTACAGTCGAAAGGTCAATATGGACGAGAGACATCCTGAGTCCGGAGGGCGATGAGATGAGGACCGAGGACGTCGAGGAGCCCGATGATGGAAGGAAAACGCGGGCGTCGAGGAGGGAGTGGTTCCTGCTCGCAGTGTGCATGATGCTCTGCGCAGCTCTCCTGATCCTTGTCTACTACATCGCCGTGAGCAGCATTGGCCCCTGCCCGGACGGCTCCTACGTCCCGGTGGCTAACTTGCGTGCGCATCCGACATCGGAAGGGTACGAGATTCGGGTGGAGGGCGTGAGCATGGTGGTCCCGTTGTCCCACTACAAGGTGGACGTTCTCAAGGACGGTGCATCGTGGACGGGCTTCCCCGAGGAGCTGATGGACACGACGGCGAACCTCACGTACAGTCGAGGTCCGGCGGGCGAGTGGCTGAACTTCACGGATTCTGATCATAACTACGGGCTCGATTATCCCGACCGCTTCACCCTGGAGAATCTGGAGTCCGGGTCGGAGTACGAGCTCGTGCTGCGCTGGGCGGAGAGCAACGAAAGGATAGCGGACGTGACGGTCAGCGCGCCGTAGCACGACCCCATCCCCTTTCACCAAGGCACTTTCGGGCACCTCCCTCCGGTGCGGACTTAAGTACTGATATCGCATCTTGACTCACGAGGGATGAGGGAATGCAGAAGACCAGCAAAAGACTCCAACGACACACAACGGGCGGAGACGGCGCCGAGTTGACATCGACCTCAGTCTCTGGGTCCAGAGGAGAGAGCAGGAGCCGGATCACTCGCGACCACTTCTCAGATATGCCCATGGAAGAAAGGACATACCGATGCACCATACCTCTCATACGTCCCTCCAAGTTGACCACGCGCAGGCGTGGCGGCGTCGGAAAGGAACTCTCAGAAGGTTGGTGTCTCAACTTCGCCGTGGGATGCACTCATGGGTGCCCCTTCTGTTACGTGGACTCCATCCACAAGCGTTTCGGCGCGTCGCGATATGGCGAAACCGTTCGCAGGCGTTGGGGCGAGTACTTCATGGTGCCGGAGAATTTAGATGCGGCTATCGAGAAGACACCTTGGAGCCGTTGGAAGGGCAAAGAAGTGCTCATGTCCTCGACTCACGACCCCTACCTCCCCCAGTTGGCGGACAAAACCAGACTGATTCTTGAGAGGGCGCTTTCCGCGGGCGTTCGCCTCTGCATTCAGACCAGGTCGTGCCTTGTGCTTGACGATCTGGATCTGCTGGCCGAACACAAGGACCTCGTTCGCTTGCAGGTATCGATTGCCACGCTGAACGCGAGCTTAGCACGAAAGATCGAACCCAGGGTTCCACCTCCGAGACGGAGGCTCGATGTACTCCGAAAGGCAAAGGCGGAAGGCCTTGAGGTAGGTGTGATCGTCGCCCCGGTCTTCCCGCCAACTCGCCTCAATTCAAATGGCTGGAAAGACTTGAAGGCCCTCATTGGAAGTCTCGCAGAGATTAATCCCGCCCGGATATATGGTGAGTCTCTGCATGCCAGAGGGCAGAACCTCGGTCTCGTGGAAGATGCTCTCGGAGAACGGCTAATCTTCCCGGAGGGTTTTGATTCCGCGGCGGAACATGTCTTCTACGACCAACTCACGAAGTATGGACTCAAGGGGAGATGGTGGCCCGAGCGGGGTTGAGACGCTTGATCCCGCTGTCTCATCCCATGTGGACATCGTTGGAGGAGGGATGCTATGGATGCTGTCTGGTCCCTTGAACCACACACGAGGGCGAAGCATGAGATCCTTCGAAGATACCTCGAAGCCTGGTTCCCCATCGTCAAGAGGCTGAATCCAAGCGGATTGAACTACATCGACGGGTTCGCGGGCCCTGGAATCTACTCCCGTGGTGAAGAAGGCTCTCCAATCATCGCTATCAGAACAGCGATGGAACACGTCCTTCCCATGCCTGACATATCCTTCATGTTCATCGAGAAGGAGGAGGACCGCGCGGAGAGATTGCGGGAGGTTCTCGCTGAGCGGTTCCCAGAACTGCCAGAGAACATAACGCATGAAGTCTACAACGACGAATTCGGGAACGTGATTGGGAGAATACTCGATGGCTTTGATGCGGAGGAGAAGGTCCTTGCTCCGACATTCACCTTCGTTGATCCGTTCGGATACTCCGGCTTTCCGTTGGACCATCTGAAGCGACTACTGGAACCTCGCGGCTCAGAAGTACTGGTCACTTTCATGGCGAGCAGACTGCGTCGGTTCTTGGACGAAGTTCACGAGAGAACGATAGACGAACTCTTCGGCTCTTCTGATTGGCGCGTTGCCCGTGAGTTAAGTGGTGAGCAGCGAACTCAATTCCTTCTCAAGCTATACAAGAAAGAACTTCTTGATTCAACCCCAGCTCGTCACGTGATGACCTTTGAAATGGTCGGCCGTCATGGAAACACGATATACTGGTTAATCTTTGCGACGAAGCATCCAAAGGGCTGTCAGGTGATGAAGGAGGCGATGTGGAAGGTTGACCCCACAGGCTCCTACCAGTACTATGACTCGGCCGCCGGGGTCAGACGTTTCATCCTGGACGAAGACGATCCGGAATGGGCTAGCCAGGCCCAAGATGAGGTCTGGAACCATTTCAGAGGCAAGCAAGTACCTGTCGAGGACATTGAAGAATTCATAGCCCCGACAACCTATCTTTGGAGGAAGAGGAAGATCCTCGTTCCGCTAGAAGATGAGGGCAAGATTCTGGAAGTCGAGGGCAGGAGCCGCAGACGGACCTTTCCGGGGGGATGCCTCATCACTTTTGCGCCATGAGCTCAGAACCAGATGAGGAGTCTAAGCGTCACGATGGCGATTCTTTCCGCTCAGACCGGCATCTTTCCGAATCAGAAGCAACGAGACTGTCCTTGACCAGATCCTCGCGAGGAACCGCTCAGGTGGCCTCCACCTTGTGACCGGGACGGGCAAGACGCTCACAGCCGCCCGCCTGATTGACGAGCCCGCACGGGTGGGTGCTGAGGCATCTTCTCAGGCGGGGCGAAGCGCAGGACGTGCTCGACGCCGCGAGGCGGGCGGGGCGGGAGCTGGTCGAGGGAGACATGTCCGCCGAGACGCTCGTAGCCGTGAGCCGGGAGCTCGTCACCCTCGAGGAGTGCGTGCGGATGATGAACGAGTGACCGCCCCGGAAAGGTTTATTACCCTCGGTGTACATATCTGTATACAGAGGTGTATACATGCGCTCCAGAGTGGTCTCGACACGCGTGAACGAGGACGTGCTGAAGGAGCTCGAGCGGGAGGGCATGAGCCCCTCGGAGGTCTCGCGAAAGGCGATCGAGGCCGAGGCCGCCAGGATCAGGGCGCAGCGGGCCCTCGGAGTCCTCAAGAAGAAGGCGGTCAGAAGCCGTGAGAGCGCGGCGGACATCATCAGAAGGCTGAGGGACGAGTCGTGATACTCGACGCGAGCGTCCTGGCGAAGACCTTCGTGGAGGAGGAGGACAGTGACGACGTGCGCGCCCTCATCCTGTTGCTGACGGCGAGAGAGAAGCTGTTCTCCCCGGAGCTGGTCAAGTACGAGCTGGGGAGCGTCGCGCTGAA
>JAGMCJ010000090.1 GCA_023129265.1 Thermoplasmata archaeon
CAAGGCGCACCTTCGGACGGACTACACTCGACGATTCTCCTCGCGTCTGGGATTGGAGTATGCGAGCGAACGGGCCTAGGGAGCGGCCCTGTCGAAGCCCTCGCCGCCCAGCGGCTTGGTCGCGTCCAGGCCCAGCTTCGTCGTCGTGCCTCCCGCGCTCGGGTCCAGGGAGCTCCCGCGGGCGCCCTTCACCTTGAGCATGCCCCTGTCCGCCTGGAACCGCGTGGCCAGCGCCCATTCGATGTCCCTGTCGTCGTAGATGTCGATGTCGGTGTCCACGATAACGACCCGCTTCATGGACGGGTGGCCCGTGAATGCGGCCATCATCGCGTTCTTCTGGTCGCCCTCGACCTGCTTCTCGATGGAGACGACCCCGCGAAGCCAGCAGCATCCTCCCTCGGTCAGTCGGACCCCGCCGACTTTGGGGACGACCTTCTTCACGCTGTCATAGATCTGCGGCTCGCGGGGCATCCCCATAAAGAGGTAGTGCTCCCTCCCGCCCGGCAGGAGAGCGTGGAATATCGGATCGTCCATGTGATAGATGCGGTCTATGACGATAACGGGCTCGTCTCTGACGGCGTCGTATGTGCCTGTGATGTCCACGAAGGGGCCCTCCTTGGCGGTCTCGTCGATCATCCTGCCCTCGAGGACGTACTCCGCGTATCCCGGGACGGTGAGACCGCTCTTGATCTTCGTGGCACCAACGTTCTCGCCCAGCGTGGCGAGCCTGAGAGCCGCCGCGATTCTCAGTTCATCCGTCTCGTAGCTTACGGACATCCCGGCGGGCAGTAGGATCGACGGGCAGAGTCCTGTTGCCACGGCAATTCTGAGTTCCTCTCCCCGCTCAATGGCTTCCTTCCACATCGCGTACAGGTGCCTCGGGACGACGCGTGCCGCGAGCCTTGTCTCGTCCAGCACCATCATCCTGTGGAAGGACATGTTCCTCTTCCCGCCGAGCTCAGCGACAACGACGCCGGATGTGATGTATCTTCCACCGTCCTTTGGGTACCATTTGGTGATCGGGGACTCTGTCAGGTTCACATCCTCGACAACGTTCTTGAGAACGGGGGCCCCCTCGATGACATCGAAGTCCGCGGGACTCTTCATGGCGTCAAGCATCTTGAGAAGGAGATCCTCGGGTGTCTGGTCCAGCGCGCGGGCAATCCTCTCACGGGTCGCCCAGACGTTTCCGGCGACTCGGAAGCCGTTGAAATCCTCAAACAGGAACGGGGTGGTTGGATTCTCCCTCAGCTTCTTCGTGATGAAGGAATCGTCTTCCACCGGTTCCTCGACAACCTGCAGGTCTTCGAAATGCTCTAGATACGTCCTCATGGCCATGTTCCCGCCTCGATTACCAAATGGGTGTTCCTATTTCTATCTTTTCCGAGGGCAAGCCTCTCTACTTCAGCTTAGAATGTCGTTCTTCTCGTTGATCTGCGACATTGTGCATGGATGCGAACTCACTTGGATTGTCTTTCGACCTTGGAGGACTGATCCTCACCAAGAGTCATCCTCCTGCGTTTCAGAATTAGAAGTGTGAGCAGCAAGACTGCCGACAACACCCCAACTATCACAAAGAAGGTTGTCAGGAGGACTGACAGGAGTGAAAGGAACTGCTCGCGTGTGGCGTCTCCCTCGTTTCCCTCAAGGGTGTTACCGCGAATTGTGTTCCCGTAGGAAGAATCCAGGACGATGCCTCTTCCATGGTTATCCATAATCTCATTGTGGGTTATCGTGTTGTCGACCGAGCCGTGTAGTAGAATCCCGACATCTCCGCTCGAGGAGACAACATTGCCATCAATGAGGTGGTATTTGCAGTCATTGAGATAAATGCTATGCATGCTATTGGAAGAGACGTAGTTGTCTGTGACTGTGTTGTGGCGAGAATCTGATATGTAGAGGCCATAGACACTCAACGAAACCGTGTTTCCAGAGATTGTATTGTTATCGGAGTAGTCCAGGAGGATTCCTATGTTCCCATTGTCGGAGACGTTGTTGCCATAGATGTGGCAGTGCTGAACCCCATTGAGTTCTACTCCCGCATCGAAGCTGTTCCATCCTCCTTTCCTTATCGTGAAGCCGGTGACGTTCACCCAGTCAGAGGAGATGTAGATCACATCTCCATATCTTCCGCCATCGATCACTGTAGTATCCATGTTCTCCCCGATCAACGTTAGAGGTTTGTTGATGGTCAGGTGTGAGTAGTATGTTCCACTGTAGACGAATACGGTGCTGCGAGGACTGGCATCTTCTACGGCCAAGTAGATGCTTGTGTAGTTCCCAGGGCCGCCACCGCCCACGTATAGTGTCATGCCCCTTGTCTCTGGCATTAGGGCGACAGTAGCAAGCAGGGCACTCAAGAACACCAGAAACGCGACAGTCAACGCAGTCCTTTTCATTCTCTCCTCCGCAACGTTGCATTCGAATCTGCATCTATCCTAATAATCTTTGTTGCAAGAACCCTGCCAGGGTCTTGATGTGTCGCCCTCCAATATGTTCTCTGACGTTTTCAGGGAACACGGAGTCGCCGGGAGGGTTATCCAGACTCAGGAGATTCGCCCTCTCCTTGTTTCTCCTTTCTTCTTCTGACTAGGATGAGGACAACCGTGAGTATGATCACTATCACTACGGCAACTGTTATCCAGAACCAGGCCTGTTCGAAGACTGATTCTTCCTCTGCCGGTGGAGGTGGGCTAACGCTGTCGACTACTACGGTCACACTCACTTCTTCTGAGTAGTCCGTTCCGTCATAGGAGCGGGCATATATCGTATGATTCCCATCAGAAACATCTGTGGTGTTCCACTCATAGCTCCACGACGAAGTCCCCGTGACCTGGATCCAGGGACCATCATCTATTCTGATCTCAACTTCCTCCACTACTCCATCAGAATCAGAGGCCGTGCCTATGACAGTGTAGTTCTCCGATAGCACGTCACCCTGTTCCGGTTCTGATATGGAACAAGTTGGTTGCTGGTTTTCTATGGACCTGACTATGACTTGTCGCGTGGTAATGTCCATCCGTCCCCCTGTGTCCCTCACTTCAAGGCGTATGGTGTAAGTCCCAGGCGTGGAATACTGGCATTGGGACGTCATGAAGAAATCGTCCCACGTGCCATCGTTCTCGCAATCCCATCTGAATTCCAGAGATGTAACGTGGTCTTCCAGATCTGAGGATGTGGAGGCATCCATAATGAAGACCGTGGTTGTGTTTCCCTCGGGCGGTGTAACAGTAAAGGAGGCCGTCGGAGGGTTGTTGAATTCTAGCGTAGGCTTCACAAAAGGATATCGGTCCTGGCTAGCCCCTCCCGAGATGTCGTCATACGGCGTATCGCCTATGCCGTCGCTGCCCCCCTCATTTTGATTCGGCCCGCTCTTTTGATCGACACCGGCGTAGTCGCTCCAATAGTTCCCTCCTGAGGGATAGCCATCGTCCCAATCGTTGTCGCCATTGAAGTCGTACGCCTGTCGAGCATTGCCGATGAGGTTGTTGTGATAGATTCTGTTGTCGAATGAGGAGTAAGTTCTGATGCCCTCATTGTTGTTCGACGCAACGCTGTTGGCGATGATGTTTCCGTCTGAACGCCAGAGATCGATTCCTCCCTCGTTGTACAAAGAGGTGTGATTGGTGATTGTGTTTCCATCGGAATGCCAGAGAGAGATGCCATACCTATCATTCGAGTTGGCGGTATTGTTGGCGATTGTATTGTCTGAGGAGAAGCCAAGTTCGATTCCCACAGAACTGTTGCTCACGTTCTGATTCTCTATCACTACGTCCGTGCAATTGGCGAGTATTACCTGACCAGCGTCTGAGGGAATTGTCCCTCCTCCAACATTCTTCCAATAATACACCGGCTTGCCGTTGACAGTGTTGGAAGAGTCGATTGTGTGGGAGTTCCAATTCTCGAGTGAATCTCCCCCTATGTAGACACCATCTTCGACCATCAGGTTGTCCGTGATGACGTTACTCTCGGAAGAATCGAGGTAGATGCCATACCAGTTGTTCGACGAAACCTTGTTGCTGACGATGGTGTTGCTATGAGAGTCTTGGATTTGGATACCCACATCATTCGCAAAGAGGTTGTTGCCAGCCATGGTATTGTTGCCTGAGAAGGCGAGATTGATACCAGACCAGTTGTTCGAGAAAGCGATGTTGTTAACGACGGTGTTTCGGTCGGAACCATCAATAATCAAGATGCCGCCCCAGTTGTCTGAGATACTATTGTTGGCGACAGTGTTATTGTTGGAATCGCCGAGATCGATGCCGTTCACTTCGTTCGAAAGAGCTGTGTTGTTGGAGAGGGTGTTGTTGTCAGAGTACCATAGCTGGATGCCAGACTGCGCGTTCGTGGAGGCTGTGTTGTTGATGATGAGATTATTCACAGAGTAGCGCAGCGTGATGCCGTACTTGTTAACCGAGGCATTATTGCTGGCGATTCTGTTGCTACTGGAGTGATAGAGATAGATGCCGAACTCGTTGTTCGAGAAGTTGCTACCGGCAACGTTGCAATTCTGAACATAGTAGAGCTCTATTCCTGAGTCATAATAGCCGGGCCCACTGTTTGCTATGGTAAATCCCGTGACGTTCACCCAGTCTGCAGTTACGTGTACTACATCCCCAGTCGCAGTACCATTAATCACAGTCGTGTCTCTGTCCTCACCGATCAGGGAGAGGGTTTTGAAAATCGTGATGCTCTCGTAATACGTCCCGCTGTGTACATACACGCTATCTCCTGGATTCGCATCGTCTATCGCGCTCTGTATCGTCGTGTAGTTCCCAGGACCAGCTCCACCAACGTACAGAGTCGTGGCCTTCACATCTGGAAGAATCGTGAGGGTGAACAAGAACACACTCGTGAACACAAGAAGTGCCACTGCCAGACCGATTCTCTTCATATCTTCCTCCGCAACGTTGTGTCGTAAACTGCGTATTTGCTTTTAATTCTTCTTGTGAACGCTTCCTTTCTTGAGGTCAAGGATGTGATAGTGACCGAGGGCTGTCCACCCGACCTTGAGAATATTGGAGTAGCGCTCCTCTACAATGAATCGACAATCGCCTCGGCCCATCAGTTGCACAATGGATTGATTGCCCAGGCGGATGAGATCCTCATCTTCTTTGCGGACCAGGGGAAGGTCGGGAGAGTAGACACAGGTGACCTGTTCTACCTCGTCAATCTTGAGTTGGAATCTCAATATGATCTCCGCGTCTTGGATGCCGGGGGAATCAGTGCTGGACACGTTCCAATCTACACTTGAAGGCGGTTGCCTTCGCCATTCACTTACGGACTCGAGCTGTCTCCAAGGTAATGATGTCGTCCTTCCCTATGAACAGAGACATACTCGGTTGATACAGGTTCATACGCGCTCGATGCAAAACCCTGTTTGGCAGGCGTTAGGAAGGCGCCAAGTATCGAAACGGTCTTCCTTCGCACAGCCGCAAGAACACAGTGGAATCAGCATCTCAGACATCCGATCTGTCAAGATGCCCGTCCAGGACGGTGCCTGCATGCAGGAGAGAAACGTAACCTCCTTGCCGCCCTGGACGACCGACTGCGAATGAAAAGCCAAGTAGGGATGTACTCCTTCTCGGATCGTAGTCGGGCAAACAATCAACTGTCCTCGCATTAGATAAGTTCTGTGGTACACCGTTTTGTGAATGGCACCATGGCTCCAGGTAGGGAGAATCGGAGAGATCCAGGAGGTGGACAAGGTCTTTGGGAGGCGATTAGAGGGTGAAGCTTCCTCACAAGACCCTCTAGCACTCATTTGAGGAATGAATGCTCAGTCTTCCCCCTTTCCACGTTCCGAATCTCTCCGCGTTGGCCATGAGAACCTGAGGATAAGAAGATATCGTTCTGAAAGGGCGGATGGAAGTCGATTCAGATCCTGCGCTCTCTCGGTGCTCTCACTCGCTTCGGCCAGCTGTTATCATTCCCGATAACGACGTAGAAGGGATTTAAGAGCCGATTCACGACCTCCTCACAAGGCAGATAGGAGATGTCGATATGACACACATGGAAGGAAACAGCTTACTGTTTCTCAAGATACGGAGCGGTTCCATAGATGAAGCCGCTTCCGACCTGAGAAGCAGACCAGAGGTTACACAGGTGTACCCTCTGTTGGGCCACTGGGACATGGTCGTCTCAGTGAACATCCCGGAATACGAAAGCCTGAGAGGCTTCACCGATCAGGTGGAAGAGAAGCCATACTGCGAGAGAGCGTCATTCTATCCCTGCTTCGAGCAGTGGACGAGGGAGACGCCATCGGAGGCTCCAATAACTGGGTGGGCGATGATTCGAACGACGAAGACCGAAGAGACCTTCAAGAGGCTCCAGGAGTACGAGCAGGTCTACTGGATGACTCAGACTGGAGGAGACTACAACATAGTCGTTCACATGGGAGCGAGAGAGCTCAACGACCTCAGTACTTTCATCACGTCTGAGATACACAACATCCCGGGAGTGACGAGAACAGAGACGTACCCATCCCCCAGTGAGTGACCTCTCCAGACACCAAAGGGAGGCTGCAATCCAAAGGTCCGGTCAGCCTCCCACTATTCCCCAGGCTGAGACGGTCATCGTGCTCGAAACGCCAGTTTTCTAGGCATGCTTCTGTAGGCCAGGGCTTGCGATCCTCCGAAGGTGTCAAATACTGGATAATCGATTTGGACACATCCAGCAGATGTGGGGGAGCGATATTCTGGGAGGTTGGACTCCGAATGAAGATGAGCGTCTTCGACGTCGTTTCGTCGAGGATAGCGCAATGTATTCTGAGATTGCCCTTGAACTTGAGAGACCCATCCCCGAAGTGGTCAGAAGGGTAGCGGAATTGAATCTATGGGAAGAGTATTACTCTTGGAGATTCTCGGAGTTCAGGATGAAAAGGCTTCCAGAGGATGGTTCAGAGTGCCTTTGCGGAGCCACTGTGCGTCCCGACAGCCGTTTCTGTCCGTTCTGCGGAAGAACGCTCCGGTAGGTCTTGGTTCCCGCGGATCGCGACGCTGAGTTCCGTCAGAGTTGCTCTACGGTCTGAAGGAACTTGCACTCTTCCAGGTTGAGTTTCGCAATCTCGTAGGACGTATCTATCGAGAGGGCCTTGTGGAAGCATCTGTCGGCCTTTTCATACACTCTCTTCCTCATCAGACATACGCCCAGGTTGTTCCAGGCCTTCTCGAACGCAGGATGTCTGCTGATCGTTTCCATAAGAAGGATTTCAGCCTCTTCCAGGTTCCCCTTGGACAGCTGCACGGTCCCGGAATTGTATGAATCGACCACGATGCCCATTGCCTTGTCTCTCAGACTCCTGCTCCTTGATCTGTGTTGACCGTTTATCCTTCCCAGCCTGGGTGGTGTTCTGCCCGTGGAGTCGGAAATCGAAGTCCAAAGGCCGCCTCTCTCGTGCGGTTTCCGAGGGCGAAGCGCGACGTCTGATGACATCAAACGCCTTTTCCAGGAAAGCCACTTAAGTCTTGGGTTTTGGGAATCAAGGATGATAACATATATCCTGTGCTGGAAAGCGTACGTCGAACCTCTGGCCACTGTCCAGCTCTGTGTCTGAGAACCACCAATACTCCGAGGGAAGACGCCGACTGAACTCGAACAAGGAACCCTTCGGGGAGAACCCGCGCTCTACGCGGAAGCGTGGGTCGTCAGCAATGTGAAACATCGTGTTCAGGGTGTAGAGGGCGAGAGTCTGTCTTCCACGAAAGAGTCTGTCCTCTGTGGAACCGGCTCTCCCGGGTGTGATTATACGCCCTCGAGAATCGAAACGAGGATTGCCGAGAAGCTCCTTGGGAGAATAGGACCCTGGTCTCTCAGAGGTCTCAGTGAGCCGCGATTGAGACTTCCTTCATGTCTTTCCCGAACAGAATCGTTTGTGCTAGCTCGCTGAACGCCCCGTCGACGTTCTCTCCCGTCTTGGCGCTGGTGAAAACGGCCGGGGAAGCCAAGCTCAACGAAGATTCTGTCACATCCGATCTCTCGATTTCGAACTGATTCTCCAGATCCGTCTTGTTCACCAGG
>JAGMCJ010000091.1 GCA_023129265.1 Thermoplasmata archaeon
ATACGTCCCTCCCGAGCCGCATATCGCCGAAAGAATCGACACGTACTCGTCCGACGGCGGCATGGCTCCCAGCAACCTGAATTCCTCTATCAATCATGGCGTTCAGGCCGCCTGGGAAAGGGGGTGGAAAGGAGACGGAGTCAAGATTGCCGTCATCGATGACGGCGTTGACTTCGCACATCCCGAGCTATTCGCGAAGGGTATGCGGTTCGATGTTTCTCTCCTGGATCCCGGGATACTGGCGGACAGGCCCCATCTGCAGTATTATGATGGATGGCCCATGGCATACGACCCCGCTTCTCTCGCTTCCTACATCACGAATGGAGGCTTTCCATTTGCCATAGACGCTACGGAATCGTGGTACGCGAACACGACTTCCACGGACAGGAATGTGACGCACAAGATCAGGGTAGACGGCAGGAACGACTTCTGGGACGATCGGAGTGAGCTCGTTGCCACCGACTCGAACTCTGACATAGGGCTGGACCCATCCCCTCCGCCGGACCAAGGGAACGATTTCAACCTATTCTCGCTATATGTCTCTCAGGACAAGTTCAACTGGTATTTCGGGTTCAACACTCTCACCAACCAGACGAACGTGTCTTTCGGGGTCTACATAAACACGACGTGGCCAGGCGGAGCGACGGACGACCCCGCAGGCAAGTACATCAACGCCGTTGCCGAGCACGCTCCGGAGTTTGCCGTCTATATGACTCACAACGGACTCCAGCCAAAGGGGCGCTGGGACAAGAACGACACGATTGAGAACGCCACTGTATACAAGTGGGAAGGTCTAGGATGGGACAGTGGCGTAAACATCACCGAGGAGCAAATCAAGGGGAACATCTCATACAGCGGATGGGACTTTGAACTAAAGAAGGCATTCGTTGAGTTCAGCATTCCCCGAAAGTACATCGGAGACCCCGCCGAGATTTCGGTGGAACTCTTCTCGTGCGGCGTGAACGCTTCGCATGCCATGGACACCGTATACAGTGATGTGAACGTGGACTTCATCACGCCGCAGTGGGACACCAACTACACGACACTGTCGGCGTTCACGGTCGTGGGCCGGGGATTCTGGAATCACACGTATACAAGGCCAAACGATTATGTCCAAGGAAAGCTCAACGAAAACTTCTCGTGGCCTCTCGAGTACATCGTGACCAATACAAGTAAGAGCGGTGACTACCTCTTCGCTGATCATCCTGACGAGAACTACCCACTCTCCAGGGTCCTGGTCGTCGACGAAGCCCAGTCTCATGTCTATGACACCGTCTACGTAGACCTTGACCACAACAAGGACTTCCGAAATGACAAGCCGATCAAGAAGCTGGGCAAGTACGACGCGAACATGGTATGGCATCCCGTGGACTGGGTCGGTCAGGGCACTATCCATGATGAGACTTGTCTCGCGGACTTCTTTGATCCTGCTCTGGGGGTGTCATCCGTGGATTGGTCGCCGGATGGGACCAAGATCGCATCGGCCTCCCTCGACCACACTGTAATCGTGTGGTACGCTTCCAACGGATCAATGCTCTCCTATCTGAACGCTCACATGGGAAGGGTCAGGGACGTGCAGTGGTCACCGACAGATGCGAACCGTCTCGCGGCCGCGTATGACGATCGCTCAGGCAACGGTGACAACAACGTTGTCATCTGGAACACGGCAACCGAGGAAATCGAGAAGGTTCTTGTCGGACACACCTCTGGTGTGAAGTCCATTGCATGGGCACCGTCAGGCAATAAGCTGGTTTCTGGCTCGGTGGACGGAACGGTCAAGGTGTGGGACGTTGTCAGTCAAACGTCCATGGACTTGACGACGTACACGGACGAAGTGACATCTGTTGACTGGTCCTTCCTGGACAGGATCGCATCGGCATCTCTCGACGACAGCATCATGATACACAATCCAAGCGGTACTCCCAATAGGAGCTTCAGCTACTCTTCGCCCACTGCGATTGCATTCAATCCGAATGGGACGCGCCTTGCAATCGCCGACGGGAATAATGGGTCGCTCATCGTGAGGAACGTCGTGGGCCCCGCGGAGGGCAGCCAGGAGTACGCCCACGGCCTGGCCAAGACGATTCTGGACATCTCCTGGTCGGATGATGGAACACTGCTTCTGACGACCTCGAGTGCCTTGTTCGCGGGCGACAATACGCTCGTTCTCTGGGATGTGACGTACCTGAACAACTACACGTACAAAGTGCGCGTAGCGGGAGCACACGACGAGATTGTGGACCAGAAACTCACGAAGAGGTGGGTCGGGGGCGCGGACTTCGCCCCGAACGGTACGTGGGTCGTGACTGGCGGCGAGGATAGGAACGTCAAACTCTGGGAATACCTGACCGTTCCATTCGATGACCTGGTTGAGAGGGCGGTTCTCTCGGAGCACACGATTGGCTCGCTCGACTACACAAGATGGAACACTGGAGACGGGATTGACGACGTTTCCGGCGGTATCGTCTACTTCATTGCTCAGAACTACTGGGACGCTGGGAATGAGACTCTGATCCGGGTTCCGATTCCGTACTCCGATGTCTACCTCGAGCGGATTGGTAAAATAGAAGAACAAGTGATTCCCGAGAACGGGACGCTGGTCGCCTTCATGGGTGCCCTTGACCTCGACTTCGGTCACGGCACGCTCATAGCTTCGAGTATTGTGGGCAAAGGGATCAGCACGTACTATGACGATTCGCAAATGGACGAGCCGTCGGAGCCTCAAGTCATTGGCTTTGCCCCTGAGGCCGAGATCCTCCCCATCGCGAACATCTACTACGGAAGCTACGTCGAGGGATGGCTCTTCGCCATCCAAGGCTATGATGGGGAACCGAACACAGGGGACGAGGCAAACATAGTCTCCAACAGTTTCGGATTCCCTGGCACATATGAGGCAGGTCTCGACCCTATGTCGCGGTTCCTTGACTGGTTGGTGAACAAGGAGGCAGAGAACAAGGTGGTCTTTACCGTCTCGGCGGGCAACGCGGGTCATGGATACGGCACAATCACGAGTCCCGCCACGTCCACGGGAGTTGTCTCTGTGGGGTCCTCGACGGACTTCCAGTACAGGCGGATAGCGGGGCTGGAAAGCGGCATGAATCCCAATTTCGGTGAGATCGCCGCTGAGTCCAGCAGGGGTCCGAGCGCCATGGGAATGCCGGAGCCTGACGTCGTCACGAACGGAAGGATGGCGTTCGGAGCTACGCCGCTCAATCAGGTCCAGCACAGGCCGTATGATGGAGCAAGAGCCACGAACCTTTGGGCGGGCACGAGTTTGGCATCGCCCTGCACAGCCTCGATTCTCGCGCTCATTTATCAGGCGTACAAGCACAGACACGGAGAGTTTCCGAATGCCACGACGGCACAGTCCATTCTCATGAGCAGTGCGGACGATCTGAGCTATGACGTTCTGTCTCAAGGCGCAGGCCGGACCAATGCCGACAGGGCGACGAGGATCGCCTACGACGAGGACGGCTTCGCAGTGTCTCCCAATTCGTGGGTTCCGGGTGATTACAGGGGGACGAAATATGAGGCATTCCCTCGTCTCATTCGAGCGGATGAGACAGACACTCAGGACTTCCTCGTGACCAATCACAATCCCAACGGTTTGGAGGAAGTTCTGATATCGGATGCGGTCTTCAAGAGGATTGACACGCTGAACTACAGCTTCACGACCGCGTCAGAGAACGAAGCCGTGTGGACGGTCATCAGGATGATGGACACCACCGGGATGACGGAGGATCCAGGCATCTATGACTCGTTTGGAACGAAGATAACTGACATCGACGTCACGAACTGGCTGGAGACAGATCTCCTCAAGATTACTGTTTACACGAACCAGAGCCTTCTCGATACGAACTTGGATGGCACGACGGACAAGAGCTACTTCCTTGACATTTACGACTGGACTTGGCGGGGAATTGGGATGAAGGCCAATCCCGCCGTCGCCAGTTTCAGCGATCTTAACCGAATGCTGATAGCCTATCCCGATGCCAACATCTACGAAGCGAGGATACACCACCCCGCGCAGAGAACGCATGATGGGCTCGTCATTGGCGTGAGGCCGGGGATTCAGGCGGGAAAGCCAGGGGCCCCGGACGTCCATTTCAAGGTGGCTCTGGACTTCTACAAGAAGCAGGACTGGAACTGGCTTTCAACTTCCTCCAACTCTCTGACTCTTGACCCGCTCGGCTCTCTGAACGATGCCGGCACTTTCACAGCCACGATGACCGTTGGCTCCGACGCCACCGTCGGGTCCTACGAAGGGGCCATCTATCTGAGAGGAGACATAGGGCGGAAAAATGAGACGTTCATAAGCGAGAACATGGTACAACGGTACGCCCGCCCGAGCAAGACGCCGATCAAGACGGCTGCTGTCTGGCGGGACGGGATGCCCCAAATGGAAGGGACGCACTACACACTGTATCCCGAGACCGGAATCGTGTACTTCACGAATCCGCTCTTCCCGTTCACGAATGTGACGATAGACTACGAGTACTACAACGTCACGACAATCCCCGTTCTTGTCAACGTCCCGTCAGACGTCACCCAGTTCCAGTTCGGCGGCTTCCCGGCTGGACAAGACGATTTGTATGGGAACATGGTCCACGGAGGATTCGGGAACGGCAAGAAGTCCGGCGATTGGCGGTACTACTTCGTGGACGTGCCGGATGAGGGACAGTTCACGAGTGCTGGATCGGTGAAGTTCCTGTTGGATATCGTGTGGGACTATGACATGACAGACATAAACGCATTCGCCTTCGGCCGCGGTGGAAGCTCTGTATACACCGACGCGGTGTTCGAGATATCGCGATACGGTCCGTACATATTCCACAAGAACTTCGGCGGTAGCGAGGAGACCACCTCGGTTTATACGACGACGGGCGGGAATGAGGAGATAGTCGCGCCGACCATCATCGGCGGGCTGGATGTGATAGCCATCCAACACCGCGCGCTGAACGGGACGGTTCACGAAGAGACCGTCTCGGGGAATGTAAACACGATGGAGGTCATACCCTCGATGCTGAGCATCAGCACGAACAACTTGAGCGGGAAGAGAGACATCTACATCCATTCCGCTACTGATTGGCAGGGCGTCGGTGGAGTTTCGGCGGGCCCGTCGTTGCCTATCGAACTGAAAAACGTGACCGTCTTCCAGGACAAGACCGAGGGAGCGAACTTCATCGAGATCCTTTCCAAAGCGAAGTACACAAAGATCGTCAAGGTGAGACCCAGCGCGCTGATATTCGATGTCCACATCACGAGCGATCGAGAGACGACGGCCAAGTCATGTCGTGATCTCGACCTTGGGATATTCCTCGACGGAAAGGGCACTGGGAACGTCCCCGACGGTGAGGCTCAGCCTGAGGAGTTCATCGCCTATGATGCGGACGCAGACGCGGACGAGCATGTCAGGCTGATTCGACCAACGGCAGAAGACGATCCTGATACGCTGGGCATCAATGAGGCCGAGACGGGAGCCCCCTACCTCATCAAGGTCCTCGGTTTCTCCGTCTTTGCCGGTTCCGAGGGCACATTCAACATGGACATATCCCTCGTGCAGGGCGAGGGATTCGAGATAGAGGGAACGACAGCAGACCTCGTTCCAGCGGGTGCGATTACAAAGGTCATATTGAAGTGGAATCTGGCGGGAAGCACGCAGGACTCCCAGATGCTTGGTGCGCTCTATGTCGGCCCAGCCAAGGCGCCTCTAACGGTACTCGTGCCAGTGGAACTGAACGTGGACAGGGTCGCGCCGGCGATGACAGGCCTCACGATCCAGTCGACCAGCAACATGGTCAACTATACTGGTCAGATCAGGGTAACGGAAGGAGACATTGGTTTCAGCATCGCAGTCTCCGACCCGAAGACCGCTGTCTACAAGGGAGGTGAGCTCGATCCGGAAAGCGCCGAGGTGTGGTTCGACGGGGAGAACGTCACCTCTCAGGCCAATGTGCTCATTCCATTTGACGAGGATCCGAAGGAAGGGTATGGCTACTGGGGCGGTACGCTGAGCTTTGTCCCGCTCGCACCCATTCCTGACGGCGTCCACAACATCACATTTGTGATATACGACATCGCAGGTAACCTGGCGCAGCAGACGTTCCATTTCACTGTGGACTCGAGTGCTCCGCAGATCACAGTCGACCAACCTGCAACGTTCCACACACAGGACGACAGGGCGCTGATAAGCGGCGTAACGGACAGGGGCACGACGGTCATAATCAGAGACGAGGAGGTCCCCGTGGACAGCGACGGGCGCTTCGAGAAGGCCGTGACGTTGACGGCCGGAGAGAACATCATTGTCGTGAAGGCGATTGACTGGTTCGCCACCGATGAGCACATCCCCGCGAACTCTGCGACCGTGTACATCACAGTTATCTCCGATTCTCTACAGCCTTCGATGGATCTCCCAGAGATGAGTCTGATTACGAACGAGGAGACTCTGGCTTTCCGCGGACAGGTCGAAGATTTCATCTCGCCGCTCGTGCCGAATGACCTGACAACCCTTAGTCTTCAGGTCGCGGACATCGACGTCCCCGTCCAGAGCGACGGCTCCTTCTACGCCGTCATACCGCTCCCGCTCGAGGGAGAGAACAACATCACCTTCCTCCTCTCCGATCCCGCGGGGAACACCGCGAACGAGAGCAGAGTTGT
>JAGMCJ010000092.1 GCA_023129265.1 Thermoplasmata archaeon
AGATTGGAGAAGCTGAGGAAGGCGTACGAGGAAGGCAGGATCTCCAAGGAAGTGTACGAGGAGAACCTCAGGAGAATCACGGGCGAATGATAACCTATAAATGAAGCGTTCTACAATCTTGATTGCCAAGGGCTCATAGATCAGTCTGGAAGATCGCCACCTTCGCATCTCGTTTGAGCGAAACAGGTGGAGGTCGCGGGTTCAAATCCCGCTGAGTCCACTTCTTCCATACTCTTTCCATAGTCGTCACATAGCCTTTCCATACTGTTCGCAGGAGATGACCATAGGATTCTCAGGAGATGCTCAGGAGATACTCATACGGATTGCATACAATTTCCATAGAGTTTCTATAGGGATCCTATACAGTTTCCATAGGAATTCTATAGCGATCCTATAGGGATTCCATACAGATCCTATAGTCGTTCTCCGATGTTTCTCCGTCCTCTCTCTTCGACACGGCTTTGAGGTTTCTTCGACCGCTCTTCAAGACCCCTTCGGGATTTCTTCGAGGTTCTCCGAGATTCCGGTCCTCTCACGTCTCTCCCATTTGGACTCGGAAGTAATGTCCTCTGGCAGGGAACAAATTTATACGACACCATTCTTGCCAATATCGTGAGCTTCCCGAAGATCATGGACATTGACGGGACCAATGAGCTGAAGAACCGGACCTGGTGGTGGTGGTGGCTCATTTTCTTTCTCAAGAACCGCGAGAACCTCGATAGGCCAAAGCAGTTGATGATCCTCTGGGGAACGAGAAACACGGATTTCGTCGAGGTCAGCGATGTCCCCTGGCGGAGGAGGTTCGATATCCAGCGGGAAGGAAACCATCTCACGTTCTACGGCATGTGCTCCTCGTGGTTCTATGACGGGAGCAAAATGATAGAGCCTCTCTTCGCGGACCAAGGCACGATGACGTCAGACTGGAACGAAGAAGAGGGCGTGCTTGTTCTCAAGAATGATAACACCTACAGCTTCGCGAAGAAGGGCGACGACTACATTATCTCGATTGAAAGACCGGGCTTGGAGGTCGAGATGAAGATATCACCATGGACACATTTCCTGTCCCGGATCGCACCCACCGGCAAGACGTATCTCGCCAATCTGGGCTATCAGATGCACAAGATAAGGGGGAGTCGGGCTAGCGGTCGGATTGTCATCGACGGCACGGAGACGGAAGAGGAGGGCACCGCCTATTTCCAGAAGGTGAGGATAAACAGCCCGACATCGCCCTGGTACTGGGGCGTCTTCCACACGGAATCCGGCTGCTACGTGGACTACTTCATGCCTCACATGGGACCCCCCGCCCTTCGCAGGTCTTACGGACACCAAAGCAGGCTTGACTGGGGGGAACGCACGCTCTCCAAGAGCTGGCAGTTCTACGACCCGTCCGATGGGGAGTTCCACAGGATAAAGAAGATCAGTATGCGCAAGACGTACGAGAACGACCTCCCGACGTTCACGCTCCGTGGGCGCGAGGAGAACAGGAGCATAGAGATGGTCATGAAGGCGTATTCTCGGGCCTGCTGGAAGGTTAAGCAGCCCTTTCTCCGTTACTTCTGCACATACCTGTACTACAACGAGTACCCTGTCAATGTGGTGAAGTTCGACTTCAGGTGCGGTCAGAAGACGAGGACGCTCTCGGACGTGGGCCGCTTCGTGGGGAACTGTGAGCACAGTTGGGGGATAATCTAGCGGGACACTGGTCTCAGTAGTCCATCACGTCCGCTTTCATGAATTCTCTCAGGAGGCATGTCGCGTAGCTACCTGGAATCAGTCCGAACGACATCCTGACCGATTCATCCATGACCTGGAACTCGAAGTCCTTGAGCGGGCCAAGGATTTCTCTGCGCGAGCCCTTCGATGAGATTCTGGGGATTTTTGGAATGAGGAAGTCCTGGGGCTCCGCTCCCTCCGTTTCTACGACGGATCTCTCGATCTCGCCCATCTCTCCGCTCGCGAACCGCGGTTCAGCGCCGATAATGAGACCGCTCACGAAACCCTTTCCGTCCCTGACCCTTCTCGTGGCCTTCGCGATGTTCTCTTCATCAACCAGGATCGGCTTCCTCCTATCCGGAAGCCCGTCTTGCGTTGCGGGAAGGATGACATCCCCCACGACCGGCTCGTTCAGAGGAAGTCCTCTGTTCAGCCTCTCGCTGAGCATCTTGTTGAAGAGATATGACTGATACGCGTGGACGAACATCATCTGGAGGTTAAGCGGGAGACTCTGAATCGAACCCGCGAAGTCGTCCGGGTTGTTGACCAGATGGTTGAGGATCGCTCTCTCGAACGACAGATGCCTTGGGAAGGTTCTGAGAGCTTCCGGGAAATCCCTGCTGCTGTCGACGGACCTCCTCGCCGCTTGGACATCTTCCGCCTCAGTCGGGAACGGGTTTCCAACGTATGACATGACTGCTCCCTCGAAGTCACCCTGGCAGATCTTCTTGCCGATTATGTGGGTAACGGGTCTTACAGCACCGAATCGCTGGACACCGAAGAAGTTCGGGAAACCGCCGATTTCCATGATGGAATCCGCAATCCTCGACACTCTCTCGAGAGTGTCCGATCTGGACACTCCTATGTCGCCGATCTCGATTCGGAAGCGGTTCCCAAGGAGGTCTCCGAGTTCCAGCCTCTTGTCAGTTCTGAAAACATCGAGTATCTCGACGTCCTTGACGTTCAACCGCTCCAGGGTCTCAGGCGGACAGTCGAATTGGACGAGCTGGGTAGTCACTGCTCTCTTGTCCTTCGTTCCTGCGAACCTGATTCTCTTCCTGGAGATCCTTAGGGTCCTGGCGAGGTGCCTGACCAACCGGTTAGTTTCCCAATTCCTGGCCCGCACGCGCGCGGTCGCGTAGCGCCCGTCATCGCTGACAGGCAGAGGGATTGGGATCTCCTCCACGACGAAGTCCTCGGGCCTGATCCTTAGCTTCCCGCCGATTCCAGGGAGATGTGTGAGGAAAGCCTCGATTCCTAGAGCCTCTTCCATCGAATACACATCATTTGGCTTTCTTCTCGATGAGGGTCCTACACTGAGCGAACTCCTTGGAGAGTTCCCTCGCGACACGCCGGAAAACAGTCTGGGGTCTTCCCTTCTTCACTCGGAGAAAGATTTGAGGGTTGTCAAGCTGCGGGTGACCTGGGATATATCTCGCGTCAGTGACATCCTTGTCCCTGAGGAGCTGGTTCAATAGGGGAAATATTATCGTCTCGTCAGAATCCGATATCTCAATCCTCATCTGCGTCTTCTTAAGGTCCAGAAGCTTGACTTCCATGGCGCTCAACCGCAGATATACATGGTCATCGTATTTCTAACTTTTCACTCATCGACTCTCGACTGGACCGTCGCGGCTCTCAACCTTCTCCTCACATGGGGGTACACTATGAGCTCCTCGACCTCGAGGTCGCGAGAGAGTGCTCTGTCGATCGACACGAGCCTGTCCTTCAGGTGGGAGAGCCCCTCCACGTCCGAGAACGAGCTCATCACGGCTGGGTGGCATGACACTCCCGCATCCTTCAGGTTCGATAGAGCGCCCAGCTGGAGGTCGAACCCCCTGCTCGCGCCCGTGAGCCTCGCGAACTCCTCCTCGTTGAATCCCTTCAGGGATACGCGTACGTGCAGTCCTCCGAAACCTGCCAAGTCCTCCGCGTACGAGCGGTCAAGCAGGATACCGTTCGTCTCGAGTATGAAGTCGTAGGGGCTTTGGTCCACGAGTCTGAGGAGGCTAAGGAGGTGCTCTCTTCCTATGGTCGGTTCTTGTCCGCTCAGCCGCCAGAGCCTGTGTCCCGTCTTGTTCGAGATGTTCTCCATTTTCCCATAGACCTGCTCCGCATCGTAGAACTTCCCCACGTCCGTGCGGCCCCATATGCCATCCCCCGCCCAGCAGAAGAGGCAGAGGAGATTGCACCCGACGACATCGCCAGTCACTATCCCGCCGTACCATCTCGCCGGGCGAAAACGATAGTATTTCCTGCGCGTTCCAGCGCAAACATCATTCTCGATGCGTTCACTTCTCTTTATAGGGTCGTACATCGCTTCGTGGGGAGCTACCTCTCTGGAGGTGTCCTTTTCACCCGTCTGAACTTGTACCCGTAGTGGATCACGCCTGCCTTCCCCTCTTCGCCGAGCTTGCGGAACGTCGCCTCGACCTCCGTCCCTATGCCGATGTCTGGCTCGTCGCAATCAATGATTGGCGCGGTCAGTCTAACGCCGTCCTTCATTTCTATAATCGCGATGATGTACGGCTTCTGCATCTCGAAGTCCTCTGGGGCATCGTGGACCACAGAATAGGAAAGGATCTTCCCTGTTCCGCACAGCTTGATGGACTCCATCCTGCCTATGCTCTTCCTGTGGCAGCTCGGGCACACGAATCTCGGCGGGAAGTGAACCTCCCCGCAATTCCCGCACTTCGATGCGAAAAGGTTGTATCGGCTGGGCGTTTCCCGCCAGAACCTCGGTATGGCCATTCAATCACCCCTCTCGAATATGTGCACGACCGCGGTTGCCCCAGTCCCGCCTACGTTGTGGGTCAGGCCCGTGGTCGCATCGTTCACTTGGCGTTTGTCCGCCTCTCCTCTGAGCTGCCGCACAATCTCAATGGCCTGAGCGACGCCGGTGGCACCGACGGGTTGTCCTCTGGCCTTGAGCCCGCCAGACGTGTTCACAGACACCTCTCCGTTCAGGGCAGTGAGTCCTTCCTCGGTGGCGGGACCACCCTTCCCCTTCTCGAAGAACCTCAGATCCTCGATGGCCATTATCTCAGCGATCGTGAAATTGTCATGGACCTCGGCGACCTTCACGTCCTTCGGCGTTCTCTTCGCCTGATGGAGGGCCCTCTTTCCCGCGATCACCGTTGCATCCATAGTGCAGATGTCCCTTCTGTTGTGCAGGGCAAGGGTGTCCGTGGCAATGCCAGATCCGAGGATTCTGATCGGCGTGTCGGTGAACTTCTTCGCTTTGTCCATCGGGCAGAGAACGACGGCTGCACCTCCATCCGACAGAGGCGCGCAGTCGAACATGCCGAGCGGAGTCGCAACGGGAGGAGCGTTGAGGACCATCTCCATTGATATCTCCCTTCTGTACTGCGCGTGCGGGTTCAAGGAACCGTTCTTGTGGTTCTTCACCGCGACCGCCGCGAGGTGCTCTCTCGTCGTCCCGTAGACGTGCATGTGCCGCCGGGCCATCATCGCGTACAGGCTCGGGAACGTCGCCCCGAACACCGACTCCCATTCCTGGTCGGCCGTTGCCGAAAGGATCTGGAGCGCTTGCGTGTCCCCAACGTCTGTCATCTTCTCCGCGGCTCCGACGATGACGATGTTGTACATGCCTGAGGCGACCGCCATGTATCCTGTTGCCAGTGCGACGCCCCCCGATGCTCCCGC
>JAGMCJ010000093.1 GCA_023129265.1 Thermoplasmata archaeon
TGCTCCTGCTCTATGAACTTCCCCGCGGACATGTTCCCTATGTAGAGGGCATCGATCTGCTGGCTGGTTATGCCAGCGTCCTCGATTGCCCTCAGTCCAGCCTCGATTCCGATCTCTCTGAAGGACTTGTTCCACAGCTCGCCGAACTCCGTCTCACCGATTCCGATTATGGCTACATCCCTCATTTGGATCCCTCCGCCAGGGTTATCTTCCCCCTGAACTTCGCGTACGTTGCATAGTCGAGGTACTTCCCGCCAGAGATCATGTTGCTTACGAGGAGGAAGGGGTCCTTTCTGAGCTCGGTAATCTGCTCCGTGACGGTGATGTCGAAGGCATCCGAACCCGCACCTGAGCCGTAGGCGACTGCCAGTATCCTGTCCCCAGGCTTTGAGATGTCCAGGATGGATGCGAGACCGAGAAGGACGGCCGCGGAGTACGTGTTGCCGATTATGGGAGAGAGAAGACCGGTCGTCGCCTGCTCCTTGCCGAACCCGAGCATCTTTGCGGCTCTGAGCGGGAACTTCCCGTTCGGCTGATGGAAGACGACATAATCATAATCCTCGGGGGATGTCCCGGCGATCTCCATGAGATTCTTGCCGCACGTGAGCACGTGTTTGAAATAAGCGGGCTCGCCAGTGAACCTTCCGCCGTGCCTCGGGTACATCTCCCCTTCCCTTCTCCAGAAGTCGGGGGTATCTGTCGTGAACGAGTACGTCTCGTTGATCCTCGCCGCTATGTCCGCGGTTCCGATGAGGAATGCGGCACCTCCCGCCGATGCGGAGTACTCCAGAGCATCGCCGGGGGCACCCTGTGACGTGTCCGTCCCAATGGCCATTCCGTACTTCATCATGTTTGAGGCCACCAGACCCATGCATGTCTGTATCGCAGCCGTCCCCGCCTTGCAGGCGAACTCGTAGTCCGCTGCGGTCAGGTCAGGTGCGGCCTCGATCGCCTCCGCAACTATCGTCGCCGTCGGTTTCACCGCATAGGGGTGCGATTCCGAACCCACGTAGATGGCCCCGATATCCTTCGGATTCACCTTGCACCTTCTCATGAGGTTCCTGGCCGCCTCAACGGACATCGTGATGACATCCTCATCCGGTGAGGGAACGGACTTGCTCTTCACGTTCAGTCCCCGACCGATGGCCTCCCCGTCCGTTCCCCAGACCCTTCCTATCTCGACGGGCGTTATGCGCCATCTCGGGACATAGGCTCCGTAGCTTACTATGCCAACATCCAAGTCATCACAACCTTGACAGTCTTTCCACGAGTTTCGGTACTTCGAGCTCCGTCCTCACGAGGCAGACCTTCTCGAGCTCCGCGAGCTTCACTGCTAGCGGGTCGACCCTCTCGGGTCTGACATAGACGACCATTGCTGGCCTGAGCGGGTGCGCTCTGATCGCCACCATGGGGGACCTTCCGAACTTCACGCCAACGAAGATGAGCGCCCTCTGGCTGCTCCATCCGTATATCTTGTGATAGTCGGCCGAGGTCATCCCTGTTATCACCTTCAGGCTGTCGAGGATCGTGTAGCCGTTGACATTGTTGGCGGGGGGGACATTCTCTGCCACGCTGACGCCGTCGATCTCCTTCACGAAGATGTCAGCGGGGATTCCCACCGGAAACTCCTTGATGTCCAGTATGCCTTCGTTTTCGTCGCCCTCGTACTCCTTCGAGAACTTCCCGCCAGAGAGCTCATCGAGCCTCATCAGGGCATCCACGATTCGTCTGACCGTCTTGATCCCCGGGGAAGGTCTCCTCCCCGACTCGTAGTCGCTGATCACGGAGGGGGAGACGTTCATCTCCCTAGACAGCTTGTATTGGGAGATCCCGATCTCTTCCCGCCATTTCCGCATCGTCTTGCCTGGCTCATCACTCAGTGTTACATCGGCAGCGACGCGTTCGCGCAGCCTACTCCTCATTGGCAACCGTGTAGAGCGTCTCCCTATATAAGATTGTCGAAATTCACATCGGCAATCAACGAATCCGCTCGCCCGCCAAGAAAGACTAAAATGCAGGAACGGATTATGGATGAAGAGGGCCCGTGGGGTAGCTTGGTATCCTTCTAGGTTCGGGATCTAGAGACTCCAGTTCAAATCTGGGCGGGCCCACTTGTCTTTTCTTACAGGTCATCGGTCCTATGGGTCGACGACCCAGTCGATGTCCTCCGAAACAAGAATCCAGTAACCGGAACCCGTCCTGAAGTAGTCGGAGGGCGTCATCTTCTTCAGATGGAACGGGGGAGTGGTATCGTACGCCTGGACCTCGATCACGGACAGACCAGCAAGTGCATCGGAGGGCCTCCTGTCCGTCAGAGACGGATATCCCACGAAATTCCAGCCCTTGAACAGGCGGACTGTCGTGGCCGGGGCGACGAGGCCTGGTATATCCAAGTCCACGTCCTCCGTGGCCTCGATCCACAGGGCCATCGTTTCGTTCGCCTCTGTGAGGTCGGAGTAGGTTTTCCATGTCCTGTACTCCATCCACGGGTCGTCGCTGAAGTTCGAGCGGTAGTACCGCACGGACGCATACTTCCCCGATATGGATGAGAGAATGGCGGTCAGGTCCTTCGAGGGAGGTATCAGAGGAAGGGATACGAGGTTCCACCCTTCCCTCAGAGGAATGCGGTACCTCGATGGGTCAATCTCGACGACAACATATGCTTCGTCGTTGTCAGGGTTCTCGTCTCCGACGAGCAGTGTCTGGGCGACGATCTTGAATGTCCCGCCCTCTATGAACTTGTATCTCCAGTCCACGGCCTCGCTCTGACCCGGCTCCAAGAACGTTGCCATGATTTTCTGCTCGGGACCGTACACTAAGGATTCCTGAGGGTAATCGGCCATCACGACAATGTCATCGATGAACCATCCCGTATCCCAGAGCCACATGTCTGAGGAGAATCTGAACCTCACGTGAACGTCTCTCCTATCGATGAAGTCTGAGATGTCAAAGCTGAACTTCTGGAATCCCGATGAGACGGGTCCGCTGTAGCTGGCAAGGACCTTCCACTCATCTCCAGAGCCCACGTCGATGCTGGCGAAGTCGTAATGATCCTCAGTGCTGAGCTTCTGGTAGAGGTGCAGGTGGGCGCTCGTTGCGCCTTCGAGGTTGAACGGCGGAGACCTCAGTATCTGGTATGCTCTGTTGGGGTACATTCCATTTCCGTCGTTCCCCATCCACCAGCTGTAGGTTCCGTTGTGCGACTGCGTCGTGACTCTGTGCCACTCATGGATCGAACTGGTCCCGTCGTAGTCTATCACCGTCCACGAGGGGTTTGAGATCTCGACTCCTTCTTGCAGCATGATCTGTGGGACGGATGCTCCGAGTCTCCTTATCTCCATAGACGTTTGGATTGTGAACTCAGGGGACTCCCCGAAGTTGTCTGTCGTGGAGTAGAAAGAGTAGTTCCCCATGGGATATGTCTCCCGGTGCTCGAAATACCCTATTCCGCTCATACCGATATCATGGGTGTACGGGACATAGACCTCGAATCTCAAGGAGTCCGACACTCCAGGGTAGAGTGTGGACGTTCCGTTGACCCAGATGGAGTGCTCTCCCGATGTGGCGAAAGATGGAACCTGAACGGTCAGCGTGACCTGCGTTTCCTGACCGGAGGCAAGGGCCGGTGAGTTCTCGTCGAGCGATATGGTCCAACCAGGAAGGGAGGAATGTGTCAGAGAATACAGATCGGAGTCCTTGCCATCGTTGAGAACGGTGATGTTGAAGGAGCCCGTCTCGTTCCTGGGAATGGTTATTCTCTCGACCTCTGCCGACAGGGACATATGGTTCATGACCTGGAACGGCTTGTCGGCTATCTCTAGAAGGAAGAGCGCCGCGCCGAGGTTGTCCTCGCAGACGGGGAGTATCTTGTCCTCCCTCGGATGGAAGCCGTTGTATGGAAACGACACTGCTGGACCCGCGTCGTTCCGGTGCGGGTAGAGTTCGAACGTGAAGGAGTAGATTCCCATCTCGCCGTACAGCCAGTCATCATCGGACCCGGACGTCAGGTAGAGGTCGCTGGCCTTCTGTGGCGTGTACCCGGGATAGCTTGAACCTGCCTTGTTCGTGATCCTGTTCGACATCTCCGTGGCGAGCGTGGAGAGGATGTGGTCGTCCTCGGTGACGTCCTCCGTGTTGCCCCATGGATAGAGAATCAGCTGGGAGTAGGTGTGATATGATATCGCGAAGACGAAGTCGTGCTGCTTGACGAAGTCCCTTATGGCGCTCGTCTCGAGCTCGGAGAATGGCTCCGATCCCCTGTAGGTGAGCCAACTCGTCTGGTCACTGGCTCCCGCGCCTCCCCACATCCAGCCGTAGTTCCTGTTGAGGTCGGTCCCATACGTGCCGTCTCCGTTGGGGGAACGGTTCTTCCTCCAGTTCCTGTAGGATGTGGGATCGTCTCCACCATCGTAGGTCCGCCCGTCCGGGTTCACGTTGGGGATTATCCAAAGCTGTCTCCCGTTGACCATGTCCGTGATCGTCATGTTGACTCCGTAGCCGTCCGTCAGGACCTCGATGACGTAGAGGCAGAACTCCAACGTCAACCACTCCCTCGCATGATGCATGCAGTTGAAGTAGACCTCTGGTTCGTCCTCCTCGATCTGTGGATTGTCGGATATCTTCATCGCCCAGATGTCTCTTCCCTCGTACGTGCTTCCGATCGAGACGAGAGAGACTATGGAGGAGTGGTCGGCGACGACCTGATTGAGTTCGGTGACCATTTCGTCGTAGGTGTGGTAGTCCGTCACCCCGTCCGACGGGTCCACGGGACCGGTAGATGCGGGCTCGAGTAGCGGGGAGACGCTCTTCGCCTCCTCCTCGGGAGTGATTGCGGGCGAGCTCGAGGAGATGGACAGAAGGAGCAGTACAACAAGAATCAGATACGTTGGCTTCATGTGTGTGGCCCTGTTCTGCATATTGGCGTTCACCTAAATAAGATTGGTCTTGTCCACGAGGGAAGCTCTCTGGACCCTGTAGATGCCTCTCATGCCGTCCCACTCGCGGGTAGCCTCCTCTATGTTCAACCTTCTCAGGAAGTTGGGGCCGTCCACAACGAGGGTCTCATACTCTCCACCCTCGCCGGAGACATTGAATCGCGTCCTCTTGCTGAGAGCGATGAGCTCGTCCAGAGCATTCCCTGACAGGGTCCTTCCGAGCCAGTCCTTGGTCAAACCCTCGGCAGAGACGCCGACGATGACGATCTCGAAGCCCGCCCTGACCTCGTCCCGGAGGACGGCCTCCTGGGATTTCCTCCAGAGCGGGGCGAATGTCCTCAGACCAATCCTGTGGCAGATCTCGTTGACCCGTGTGTGCTGGTAGTCGGACGCGATGGCTCCCATGATGAGCCCCTCAACCGCCAGGTCTCCGAGCACATCCTCGAGAACGTCGAGCTCGTCATCCGATCCCGCGTTCCGCCTGACCAAGGGGATGTCGAGGGCCTCTGAGTGAAGCTCCGTGAGCTCGATATTCGGGAAGTGGAACATCATCGAATCCGGTTGCGGGACGATGGTGACGAGCCGCTCGACGCTCCAACCCATCTGCTGAGCCAAGTAGAGGGCATAGGTGGAATCCTTCCCGCCTGAGAACAGTGAAGCGACTTTCATTCGGCATCACGTGCCATCACTTACTCCGATATGACTCTTGTGGATCGGAACGAGCGCACCCTAAGCTTTTTGTGGGTCTCAGCGATTAGCCTAGGGGGAACCGATGCTTCTCGATGAGATGACCACACGGGAGTTCGCGGAGAAGGTGAAGGAGGACTCGGTGGTCATAGTCCCGATCGGGGCGGTCGAGGAGCACGGTCCACATCTACCGCTCTGCACCGATTCCATTCAGCCGGAGCACGTTGCGCTCGAGATAGGAGCGAGGATGGGAGCGTTCATCGCCCCTCCGATAAGGTATGGGAACTGCTCCACTACGAGGAACTTCCCCGGCACGATATCCATAAGCTTCGACACCATGCGAGCCCTCGCATACGACGTGATGAGTGAGCTCGCCAGAAACGGATTTCGGAACATCGTTCTACTCTCGGGTCACGCAGGTGGTATGCACATGGCCGCCCTTCGCCTGGGTGCGAAGGATGTCGTGGACGAGAGAGATGTTCATGTGATGGTCGTGTCGGACTATGAGATACTTTACCGATCGGGCAAGGTGGAAAAAGGCGACGGTCATTCCGGGCTTCTTGAGACATCCCGCGTGCTCGCGATACGTCCCGACCTCGTGAGGCCTGAGAGGCCCAAGGGCGAGAGCAAGATGCCGCCCTTCGTGGTCCTGAGGCATCCAGAGGAGTACTGGAAGGAGGGCGTGAGCGGGGACTCATCTGGGTCGACAGCGGAGAAGGGCAAGGACTTCAACGACTTCGTCGTGGACGAGCTGTGCGGGATGATTGAGGAAATGAGGGGTTTGGAATGAGGAGACTGAAGCGACTGGCGGGGGAAGCTGCCTGCGATTATGTGAAGGACGGAATGGTCGTCGGTCTGGGCACCGGCAGCACAGTCCACTACACGATCAAGAAGCTGGGGAGATCGGTGAGCAGAGGGCTCAGGATAATAGGCATACCGACATCGATAAGGTCGGAGAATCTGGCCCGCCAGTGCAAGATACCGCTGTCCAGCCTCCACGAACATCCGAGGGTGGACGTCTCGATAGACGGAGCGGACGAGGTTGACCCCAAGCTGAATCTGATCAAAGGGATGGGCGGCGCTCTTGTTCGAGAGAAGATTGTGGCGAGCGTCTCACGGAGATTGATAATCGTTGTCGACGATGCGAAGCAGGTCTCCAAGTTGGGCTCGAAGTCTCCTGTTCCCGTGGAGGTGCTTCCGTTCGGCTGGAGTACGGTCCTGAAGAGGATAGAGAAGTCGGGTGCGGAGGTCGAACTGAGACGAAGCGGGAAGATCCCCTTCGTGTCCGACAACGGGAACTACATACTCGACTGCAGGTTCAAGGAGATACCCTCCCCGAAGAGATTGGAGGGCAGGCTGAACAACATACCGGGCGTTGTGGAGAACGGCCTCTTTGTGAATCTCGCCAACCTTGTGCTTGTCGGGACCGATGCAGGTCTGAAAACAGTTCGATAGCTACCTCGTCAGCGAGCGAAGCTCGTTCATGTTCTTCACTATCCTCTCGATCTTCTTGTTCTCTTGGTTCTTGATGGTGGAAACGATCCTGCTGAGGGATTTCGAGAGGCGATAAGCGTGTACGGGCCTTCCCTTGCCTTCCTTCTTGATGTCCCGTTTGGTGACCCATCCTCTCCGACGGAGCTCCTGCATGGCGAGGGACACCTCGGGCTGTCTCAGTCCGGTAGCCTTCTCTACTTGAACGGAAGTGGTCTCGTCCCTCTTGGAAAGGAAGACAAGGGTCTTGGCCAGATTCTTGGACATCCCCGTGAAGATGAGCTTGTCGATTACATCGTTGTCCATTCGACTCAGTCTCATCTCCCCCTGCATCTATGAGTCACCATGGCAATTATTATTCTACCAATATATAATTTTTACTATTCTACTCAGCGTCTCCCGAGCGGGCTCCACAGCGGGCCAGTCCAGACCGTTGCGAGCAGCCCAAACCCTAAATATGAGATTGCTGTATAGCACGTTTCACGAGGTCTGAAGGATGAAAATGCCCCGCAGGATAAGAGGATTCTGCCCTTCCTGCAACAAGCACACTAGCCTAGAGATAGAGAGAGTCAAGACAAGGCCTAGGAGCGAGTTCAAGAAGGGTCAGCGGAGGTTCAGAAGGGTCATGGCGGGCTATGGAGGTTTCCCAAGGGCCAAGTATGAGGGAAGGGAGAAGCCGACCAAACGCATCTATATACGCTATCGCTGCAAGGAATGCGGCAAGGCTCACCATCGTAAGTGTTTCAGGGCCAAGAAGTTCGAGCTGGAGGATTGAGATGGTCGATCTGCCCGGACCGAAAAGCAAGTTTCTCCATGTCCGCTGTCCTGACTGCGGGAACGAGCAGGTCGTGTTCGACCATGCGTCCACGAAGGTCACCTGTCTCGTCTGCGGGGCGACTATCGTGCGACCCAAGGGAGGGAAGGCGGAAATCAAGGGAGAAGTAGTGAAGGTCGTGGAGTGATGGCTGGGTTGCCTGAGTTTCCCGAGGAAGTAGAACTCGTTGTCTGCACTGTGAAGAACGTGAAGAACTTCGGTGCGTTCGTGTCCTTGGACGAGTATGAGGGGAAGGAAGGCTTCATTCACATCGCCGAGGTGGCCACTGGCTGGATTAAATACATCAGGGACTATGTGCGCGAGGGTCAGAAGGTCGT
The DNA here is from genome assembly GCA_023129265.1 of Thermoplasmata archaeon. Taxonomy (GTDB): domain Archaea; phylum Thermoplasmatota; class Thermoplasmata; order RBG-16-68-12; family JAGMCJ01; genus JAGMCJ01. Next base: position 8,265 of record JAGMCJ010000093.1, read on the forward strand.
TTGCAAGGTTCTCAGGGTCGACCCGGCCAAGGGCCACATAGACCTCTCTCTTAAGCAGGTGAACGAGCATCAGAAGCGGGAGAAGATCCAGCAGTGGAAGAACGAGCAGAAGGCGTACAAGCTGCTCGAGCTCGTGGCCGAGCGCATCGGGAAGGACCTGGGCGAGTTCGAGGCAGAGCACGCGGGCGACCTGATCGAGAAGTTCGGTAGTCTCTATGGGGCCTTCGAGGAGGCGGTGTTCGACGAGAAGACGATGAAGGAGGAAGGCTTCAAGGGAGACTGGGTGAAGACGTTCGTTGACGTTGCCAAGGAGAACATCCAGCCGCCCTACGTGAACATTGACGGGTTCTTTGAGATCAGCTGTCCTCTTCCCGACGGCATCGTCCGCATACGGGAGGCTCTGGCAAAGGCCGAGAAAAACAAGAAGGCGGAGGTGTCCATTCAGTACGTGGGCGCTCCGAGGTACAGGCTGGTCGTGAGAGCTCCAGACTACAAGACCGCGGAGGAAGAGATGAACAGCATAGTAGAGAAGGTCATAGATAATCTGGTCTTGGCTGGCGGGGAAGCGAAGTTCAGTAGGAAGGCGTAGGTATGCGCACGCTCATCAGAAAATGCAAGGAATGCGATGTCTATACACTTGGGGGAGAGTGTCCCAAGTGCGGGTCCTCGACTGGCATGGCCTTGCCACCCAGGTTCTCTCCAGAGGACAGATATGGCAGATTCAGAAGACAACTCAAGATGCAAAGGTGTGAGAATGGAAGACATAACGATTGAATTTCTGGAAAAGCCGAAGCTGACGAACCCCATCTTCATCGAAGGTCTCCCCGGCGTAGGGAATGTGGGAAAGCTCGCGGCGGAACACCTGCTGGGCGAGCTCGAGGCCAAAAAGTTCGCGGACATCTACTCAAAGCACTTCCCTCCTCAGGTCGTCGTCGATGATGGGGGCATCATCCGCCTTGTCGGTAATCAGCTCCACTACGTCAAGCGAAAGGGGGGTCAGGATCTCGTAATACTTGTGGGCGACTTCCAAGGGCTAACGCCAGAAGGGCAGTACGAGCTCTCCGACTTCATCATGAACACCATCCTGGACATGAATGTGAAGAGGATATACACGCTCGGCGGCTATGGTGTAGGGAGGATGATTGCCACGCCGAGGGTCATCGGTGCCGCCACTGGCGACACACTGGTCAAGGACATGAAGAAGCTCGGGGTCGTCTTCCCAAAGGGGGAGCCCGGTGCAGGGATCGTCGGAGCGAGTGGTCTTCTCCTGGGCCTGGGGAAGCTTCGAGGACTGGAGTGCATCTGTCTCATGGGTGAGACGTCCGGGTACTTCGTGGACCCGAAGAGCGCTCAGGCTGTCCTGGAGGTGCTACAGAAGGCTCTCGACGTCGAGCTGGATTTCGGTAGCCTGGAGGAGAGAGCGAAGCACATAGACCAGATCGCCTCCAAACTGAAGGACGTGGAAGAGGAAGCGGAGAGGAAGGAGGACCTCGGCTACTTCGGGTAATCCCCACAAGATTCATTATTCGCCGAATGCTTATCCATTCGATAATGGCGAAGAAGAGTCCTAAGAAGGCATATCTGAAAGGATATGAGGACGGCTTGAATGAGGCGTGGGACGACGTCATGAAGCTCACGACGAAAGGATACACGATGTCGGAGTTCAGGATAATGGCGAATAGCAGGAAGGCCACGTTGCACCAGAAGGTGGAGGGCAAGTCCAGGGAGATTGAGTCCTTGACCTTTGAGGAACCTGAGGCGGAGGAGCACGGTGAGATCGGGGAGCTGAGAAAGGGCGGGAAGTACATCATCCGCGAGGCGAGACCCGAGAGAAGTCTAGAGATGTTCTCCTCTCTCGTCCGGGAATGCGGAACGGGGCTCGGGATTACGAGGATGCACCCGGGCACGCTTGAGAAGAGGTTCCCCGCCCAGGGCGCCGAACTCATATGGCTCACGAAGGCGGAAGGACGCGAGGAATCGTTTCCATACCTCTCTCCGACCAATCTCGTCGGTATCCTCTCGAGCATATCCAAGTATCTGAACGAGAGGAAGGGAAGTCCGGTGCTGCTCGAGGGAATCGAATATCTCATAACTCAGAACAGCTTCGACGCCACTCTAAGATTCATGCAGAAGGTCAACGAGTACGTCACTCTCAGCAAAGGTATACTCCTTGTCCCCGTCAACCCGTCCGCGATGGAGTCAAAGGACTATCACCTCCTGGCGAGGGAGATGACTGGCGAGTTTTGAGCGGCCCGCCAGAAAACGATATATAAACGGGTCATGTTGAGCATTCGATGCTCCCGTAGTGTAGTCCGGTCAATCATTCGGGCCTTTCGAGCCCGACACCCGGGTTCGAATCCCGGCGGGAGCATCTCCCCTCTGCCATTTTTCGGTTATGGGTATAGCCGAAAGGGTTGCCTCAAGAAGAAGGACTCTCGGATTCCTTTGGTCACAGGTGTAACCGAAAAGTTCGACAATCGGAGCGAGAGCTGCGGGTCCTGTCAGCCCGCACTCATAATCTTCGTACTGGCTGCAAAACTGACGAGCTGGAAGAGGAAATGATCAGTGAGCGTGGTCGTGAGCGTGCTCTCCGACGACTCTCAGCCTTCCGAAGGCATTCACCACTGCCTCAGAGAGGGCAGGGTGTATCGTTTGGGACCTCGCAAGCGGCATGTAATCCTGACCTCCAGCGTTCACTAGATAGACCAACGGCTGGACAAGAATCGCCGCATGCGGACCGATAATATGAGCACCCAGTATCTTGCTGGTTCCCCTTTCCACAACGACCTTGACAAAGGCGTCCTCCTCCCCCATCGCATAGCCCTTGGCGACATCGTAGTACCTGTTCACGCCGACGAGTATCTCGTGGTCCTTGGACGCCTCCGTCAGGCCGACGGAGGCAACCTGGGGATATGTGAACACGGCATTCGGCACCGCATGTTCATCCACCACATGCTTGCGCTCGGTGAAGGCGTTCCTCCAGACGATGTCGGACTCGTAGTTCGCCGTGTGCCTGAACATGTTCCTTCCAATGGCATCGCCCAATGCCCAGATGTTCTCCTTTGTGGTCTGCAGGTATTCGTCCACCACGATCCAGCCCCTCTTGTCCGTTTGGACACCCGTTTTCTCCGGCTTGAGAATGTCAGAGTTGGACCTCCTTCCGGCGGCAACGAGTATCAGTTCAGCGGGGAACTTGTACAGCTTGTCATCTGAGCGATTTCTCGCAACGATAACCCTCTTGTCTTTCTCGGTCGTTGCGCGGAGCACCTCGTGATTGGTGTAGACGCGACAGTACTTGGACATCTCATTCTTGAGGAGTTCTGATACCTCCGGCTCCGCCTGTGGAATGAGCCTCGGGTTTCTTCCGATGATCGTGACCTTGACACCGATGCTCGAGAAGAAATGCCCGAACTCCGCTGCGATGTATCCGCCACCCACGATCGTCAGGCTCTCTGGCGGTTTCTTGATGTCGAAAATCGTCCTGTTCGTCTCGTATCCTACGTCATCCAGTCCGTCGATCCGTGGGATGAGAGGCCGCGCTCCAGCTGCGATGACAATCTTGTCCGCTCGTATCTCGTCCTTACCGGCCCGCATCGTGTAGTCCGATATGAAGGAGGCATCCATGTTGTAGAAATCCAGGTTCTCTGTCGCCCCAACCCCGCGCTCCATCTCATGCCTTCCATCCAGAACGATTTTCCACGTTCTCTTCATGATAAGATCGAAGTCGACCTTCTCCAGCTTCAGATGGACGCCGATCTTCTTCGCGTGCTGTGCGGTCCGTATGACATCCGCAGGGTAGATCATGACCTTGGACGGTATGCATCCCCTGTTCAGGCATGTGCCGCCCAGAGGGCCGTTGTCAATCACTGCTACCTTCATCCCCTGCGAGACGGCAGAGGAGGCCACATTCATCCCGGCCCCGGAACCTATCACAATGAGATCATAAATCTTCATATCCACACCCTCGCTGTATCCAGCTGTTCACCAACCTAAGTTCCCTACTTGTCACTTGCGCGGCTTCCCTATCGGATCCCCGTCGCTCTTGTCAACTCCGTCACGTTGCTCTTGGTGAAGAACCCGTCGAAGTCGGCGTATCGGTGGATGTACTCGGTCACGAGCATCGAGTGGGCGGATGGCTCGGTGAACGTCTGTTTCAAGCCTTCTTCTTCCGAGCCAACTAGTTCGAGAAGGAACCTCAGTCCCTCTGTTTGAAGCGAATCCACGACGTCCTCTATCCTCGACGTGTTCCAGGCCAGATGGTGG
>JAGMCJ010000094.1 GCA_023129265.1 Thermoplasmata archaeon
TGCTACTACGCTGCAAGACTGGCGGTCTGCGAATCGCTTGTCGCGGAGAGGAGACAGGCGAGCACCGTCATACTGAGAGAGGCCCATCCTGGCTACATCCTCCCAGTGGGCGTGTGGAACGTGAGGGAGAACGTGAGGAATGCCTTGCGACAGCCACGTGAGAGCTTTGACAGCCTCAGGAGCGCCCTGTTCTATATCTCTAAGCGGATGGCCATCCCGATTAAGAGGTGGATAAGGAACAGTCATCTTCTGAAGGACATGCTCTACCAAAGGAGGCTGGAGGACTTTGCGGCAGGATAGCTCGAGGGAGTATCCGCCCCGCCCCGTCCTCTCCGTGGGAGCCATTGTGGTTCGGGACGACGAGGTCCTCATCGTCAAGCGCGGCGTGGAACCTGGAAAGGGCAAGTGGAGCGTGCCAGGTGGAGCGGTCGAGTTGGGAGAGACTGTGGAGAACGCAGTTGTGCGGGAGACCTTCGAGGAGTCCGGGCTCAAGATCGAGCCACACAGACTCGTCGGCTACTACGACTATGTGGGGAGGGATTCCGACGATGGGATTAGGTTCCACTATGTCATCGTGTACTGGCTGTGCAGACACGTTGGCGGTAAGGCGAGACCTTCCTCTGATGTGACCGACACCAGATGGATCCGCTTCGTGGAGCTCGGGGATTTCGACATCACGAAAGGCACCCTGAAGATGCTCCAAGAGGTCGAGAGGGAGCTGAGCGGGGTCGAGCATGAAGATTAGCGAGGTCAGGTGCAGGTCCGCCCTGTCACATTCCCGTCTTCCGGGATTGAAATACGCGCTGAACCCGTACAGGGGCTGCTCTCACGGGTGCAAGTACTGCTATGCGAGCGCGGTTCTTCGGGAGACGCGCCCTTGGGGCGAGTTCGTAGACGTCAAGAGGAATGCTCCGACGATACTCGCGAAAGAGCTCAGGACCAAGGAGAAGGGCAACGTTGGAATCGGAACGGTGACGGACGCGTATCAGCCGCTGGAGGAGAGGTTCGAGATCACGAGGATGTGCCTAGAGCAGTTGCTGCGTCATGGGTTCCCAGTGAGCATACAGACGAAGTCGTCACTGATCCTGAGGGACGCGGACCTGATATGCGAGTTCGAGGAGATCGAAGTGGGATTCACGCTGACGATGCTCGATGAGAAATGGAGGAGAGCTTTCGAACCTGGAGCCTCGCCATCCAAGGACAGGCTGGCGGCGATGAAGAGCCTCTCTTCACGTGGGATAAGGACCTGGGCGTTCATCGGACCCATACTTCCTCAGGTGACGGAGAGGGACCTGGAGGGGCTCCTCGACGGCATCGCGGATGCGGGCGCGTCCGACGTGTTGGTCGACAAGCTGAACATGAAGAGAGACACCTGGGCGAAGCTCGGACCGGTCCTTGAGGAGCACGAGATGGAAGGGGACTGGCGGAACCTTGTCCGCGACAAGGCGTATTTCGAGAAGGTCGCAGGTCGGATATTCGACTCCTGCGAGGCGAAAGGGATTAATTGCCTGAGTGCCTTCTGATGCCCGTGAGAATCAAGACCATACACATCGTGGTAATAATCGCGGCCATCGTTCTTGGCGCCGGAGGTTGGGTGTGGGCGTTCTACGAGCTGCCCGAGCCAGAAGCGTGTAAGGGCCAAACATATGGATACTACGAGGGTTCCCTCTACGTCAACGAGGCGGGCAACCCGAAAGGAGACTCCAACTACACCGCAACGTACATTGCGAACTTGACGACAATGAACGGTGTTGGCGCCCTCTTGCTCATGTATGACTCAGGCGACGGAGACCAGCTGGCTCAGCACGCGTTCAATGTGAGCGGCTTCTGTGCCGAAGAAGACGCCATCAGACTCACCCTCGAGGGGAACGACATCACATTGGATTGGATCGCGGAGGACCTTGTGTGGGAAGGGAACTACAGCAATCACTTCATTGCCTCCCGGGGGCCGGATGCCGACTCGGAGGAGGTTCGCGGATCGATCTTCGCCCGTTACTTCTCAGGTTTGGCCGAGGACTACTACGTGGAGCTCAGGCTCCAACCCCCGTAGTGGATGGGGACCGATGGTTGAAAGGTTGAGGTTCAGGCCCAAGGCAAGGGGCATCCTTTGCTCCCGCCCGCTCTGGAACGCGCTCCCGATCCATCGCGTGTTCCACGCCCCTGCGAGCGAGCGCGATGTCTACGTCGACCGCATGGACGATCCTCGAGCGCTGATGACGGTGGGGCGGCTTTCGCCCCGCGTCGTGTCCCTGGCCGGAAGAAACGAAAGAGCCCTTCAGATGCTGCTGGACAACCTCGAGGGCGGGAAGGAATACAGGTTTCATGCCCTCGACGCACGAACCGCTGACCTGGTCCAACGGAGCTTTGACGTCGAGAGCGACAACCCATCTTGGTTCTACACGCTTGAAAGGAAGGATTTCGTGGGTGACATCAGACACGAGATATCCCCGCTCGTGCCGGAGGATGCCGAGACGATCAATGAGCACTGGAACCCGGAAGAGGATTCCGCACGTTACATCCGCAGCCGGATAGAGAAGGGTCTTGCATTCGGGATGAGGGTGGACGGCGAACTCGTCGCCTGGGATGCGACCCATC
>JAGMCJ010000095.1 GCA_023129265.1 Thermoplasmata archaeon
GAGAGTGACTACATACGTGCCTCCGCCCGGGAATGAGTGAGTCGCGACATCATCTACTGAGGCGGGATTCACATCCGGGGACGGATACGGGTCAGGACCAATTCCGTTGTTGAAGTAGGTTCGCGTCTCTGTGCTGTTGTCGCCCCAGTCCCACATGAAGGTGAGGTCATCGCTTCCTGGGTCATATGCGGATGCGTGGAACGTGAAGTTGTGGCCCGCGAAGTACTCGTTCAGCCTCTCTATCTCCCATGTCCAAGTCTCGTTGTGCCTGACGTTGAACGTGTGATGTATCCACGTATCGTTACCGTCATCGAAGTCCAGGATTACCCAGGCGGGAGTGGAGCCCCATATCTGTCCGTTGATTGGATCGTCCATGGGCGTGTATAGTGCGAGGACGGAGTACTCGCTGGATAGGGATATGTTGAGACCGGACACGGTGACGGCCTGATCGTCCGGACTGCCTGGATAACGCACAATCTGTGCGTATGCGACCTCGGTTCCGTCCTCGTAGAGGAAGAACTCGATGTCGTGCCACTTCTCCCCTGCAATCCGGAAAGTGATTCCGGCAAGGATGCGCGGGTCGAGGTAGCCCTGCACGGACGGCGCGACATTCACTATCGTCACATCCGCCAACGCCTCTACCTCATACGTTCCATCAGTTACCCTCAATCTCGCTGTCCCAGTATAGCTATCGCCGAACACATAGCTGTATGTTGGACTACTCGAGTAGCTGGTCTCGAAGATTCCGTCATCATCGATGTCCCACATGTATTGCAGGGGATCTCCGTCTAAATCATACGAGCCACTAGCGTCGAATGTCACCGTATCGCCCTCGTCCGCGAGATAGGGACCTCCTGCATGCGGATCAGGCGGTTGATTTATCCTTATCTCATCGTCGGCTGAGTCCTGAACAGCCCATTCTATTCTAGAAGACGCCGTAAGTGAAATCGTATCGGTGGTTCCCGGCGGACCCCCAGGAACGTCCACGGCGACTAGGACGTAGTAGGTCTCGTTTGTGTCCAAGTCTGGTGTTATGTCGACCTCGGGCTCACCTGCGTCGTAGACGCCATTTGCGTTGGAATCTTCATATATCCCAGCAAACCATCCGAGAGCGGATTCCCCAGCAAGGTCATAGGCCTGGGTGACACCTTTGTTAGTGACTGTGTGAGGGTAATAGTACGTTGCACCTCCAGGCACGTCTTCGTCGTGGTCTGGTTCTACCTCAGGTGGAGGATTCACAGGTAACGGAGGCGTGGCACCGCACACGAATATCTCGTAGGTTGTCTCCAAGAAGTTCGCGTTGTGGGCATCCATTCCTTTGACCTCATACTGCCACAGACCTGGTGACAGAGTATAGTTGACGACGTAATCATCGTCTGACATGTCTCCTATCGTGAAGAGCTCCCATTCACCGTTTCCAGATGGATTCGCGTTGTTGTAGGTATTGCCATCCGGGTCGGTGACCACGATATAGATGTTTGGGCTCACTCTAACATCGTCCGCCCACGGGTAGTCGTAATTGTCGTCGGGCGGTTCACCGTTATTAACACCCTCGTCTGGAGGTGGCGTGTTCGGATCGTCCGTGTCGTATCTTATGTCAGCGTCACCGTCACGGAAGACTATCCTGGACTTCTTCACAGGAACGTAGAAATTGAAGCACCAATGACCATCGTAGGTGTTTCCTGGCCCAAAGGGTGGGTCGCCAGGGATATTTTGCGGACCCCCAGCAAATCCGAACTCGTGACCAGCTGCGAGGCTAATCTGCCCCGTCGTTCTAATCTTGAAATCGTTCAGTCCCTCCGATGGTGTTCCGCCCTGCCATTCCACGACAAGCCTGTAGAAGTAGTTCCCGCTGGGAGCCAGAGCTCCGGGTGAGACCGTGAAATTCTCGGTGTGCCAGTCGTCATCCGGGCAGACACTGCCATCCCAAGTCCTCACCTGCAACGCAGTCGTTCCGTTTTTCAAGGGGTCCATGTAGATGGTGAAGCTCGTAACCGGCGTTGGGGTAGCAGAAAAGTCCCAATACCCGCCAACATCACCGTCAAATATCCCAACCTCGAAGGTCGACTCGCCAGCGGGAATTCCGATGTACGCTACTACCTCGGTTCCATTTATCGTTTTGTGTCCGCTTCCTGCTATCAACAGAAACTTGCCGTCATCTGGATCAGCGGATGGAATCCCTTCGTAGCTACCCGAATCTATAATCATCCCATTGTCAGCATCATTGTCCGTGACGTTTCCCATACTGGCAAGCAGACTCCCTGTCAGTAACAAAGCCCCAATTGCGGTAACGTAGATTCTTTTGAACAAGGGAATACTCATGGTCCCCTCCCCCTGCTTTCTAACTATATGAGCCTGGCTATGTATTAATGTTTTGCCTTGGACCGTCACGGACTTCGCAATCCAGGCCGAAAAAAGGGGAAAGGTGGGGACTTGCGTCCCCTTCTAGAGTGGGTGAGCTTCCGTTGTTCTACGGTCCGCCAGGCCCAGGCCTGTCGTGATTCTGATCGCGATGCCTGAACCTCTCCTGACTCTGATCGCAGTCCGGATCGTTCGGGTTCTCCCCCTCGTTCTTCCATTGATGCTTGTACTGGTTCCCGTCGTTGTCGCACGTCTCGTTGTACTGGTACTGGTACTGGTATCTGTTCTGGCTCATGTCCTGGTTCTGCAATCCTTGGGCACCGTCCTCGTTGTGCTGGCACTGCGGCTTGTATTGGTGTTTCCACTCGTGGGCGTTCGCGTAGGCGTTCTGCTCCCCCGTGTCTGACATCTGGTCGTCTGCATTGCTCTTCGTGACCGAAGCGGTATCGAGCGCAAAGGCCGTCCCTACCGTCCCCAGCAGGGCGATTACCGCAAAGGCCGCCATTATTTTTGCCTTCATTCTTTCACCTCCTGGTTCGAGGTCCTCCTCGCAACCATTGTCCTCTTCATCGGCTGAAACGACCTATCATACCTTCGTGAAACCGGTTTCAGAAAATGAAAAGCTCGTGAAATCGGGCAGATTACTGCGTCTTAGCTAGCACAATCTTGTTGGTGTAACCGTGCCTTTCTTTCGAGATGAGCCCTCTTTCCTCCAACTTGTCAATGATCCTTGAGACCTTGGCCTTGGAGAACGGCACCTCGGAGACGATGTCCTTCTGAAGGATTTCTCCTCCAGCCTCAACAACCTTGCGATACACTCTCCTTTCATCCCCCTCGAGTAGCCTCAGAGCCATCTGCTCAAAGGACACGGAGGGCTCCTCGTCGGGCGGGGAAGCGGTTTCTGACGGGATGTCGCTCCTGAGTGCTTCCTTTCCCTTGATGGTTATGACCGCTAGGTCCGGGTAGAGCTTGGCCACGCTCCTAGTCTCGGCAACCTTGGTGGGTATGGCAAGATAGATTAAAGAGAGGATTATGAGCATGACTCCGATTGTGATCGAAATCCATCCGACGCTTGTGAGAGAATCCTCCCCTGTCGTCCCGTGACCGTAGCCGCTCCCTTGTTCGGTCACAAAATATGCAAAGGCTACCGCGATAAGGATTACGCCGACGACGATTCCAGTCCCGGAAACGGCCAACTTCCTCCTGAGAGCCATGTCACCTCATCAATATCTTTGGTACGTATATCAAACTTCGCGGCCTTCCCTGTTCGAGAGCTGCTACCGACGGGTCTTCCCCCGCCAAGAAAAGGTATTTGTAGGGACTCGGCAATACCCTTTTGCCCTTCTCGTATCCGGCGCGAAAGGGCATTTTCACATTCTCAGGGGGAGAGGCATGGAAGACAGCATATTCGAGCCGTACCTGGCAACGAAGTCCATCTTCAAGAAGGACAGAGACATCCTCAGACCTTCTTACATCCCGGAAAAACTGCCTCATAGGGAGAGGCAAATCAAGCAGCTGGCTTCCATCCTTGCGACGGCCTTGAGGGGCGAGAGACCTTCCAACGTCCTAATATTCGGGAAGACCGGAACGGGGAAGACGGCGACGGTGAAGTACCTGCAGAAGGAGGTGGAGAAGGCGAAGAAGTGGTCGCGCGTCGACTACCTCTACATGAACTGCGAGGTAACCGACACGCAATATAGTGTTCTCCAGAACTTCGGGAACAGGTTCATCGAGGACTTCGACGAGAGGATTCCCTTCACGGGTTGGTCGACGGAAAGGGTCTACAACATACTGAGGGAGAAGCTCGATGAGGAGAGGCGCGTGGTGGTCGTCGTGCTCGATGAGATTGACAAGCTCATCTACAAGAGCGGGGACGACGTGCTCTACCACCTGACGCGGATAAACGAGGACCTGAAGAAGGCGAAGGTCAGCATCTTGGGCATATCCAACGACCTCAAGTTCACGGAGTTCCTCGATCCCAGGGTCAGAAGCAGGCTGAGCGACGAGAAGATGGTCTTCCCTCCGTACAACGCCGAGGAACTGAAGGACATACTCGGTCAGAGAGCGGATTTGGCCTTTGACGAAAGCGTCATCGATGAGAGCGTCACATCGCTGTGCGCGGCCCTTGCGGCACAAGAGCACGGGGACGCGCGGAGAGCCCTTGATCTTCTTAGGGTCGCGGCCGAGATCGCCGAGAGGAACAATGAGGACAGGATCACGGACAAGCACGTGCTTCGAGCGAAGAACCAGCTCGAGCTCGACTGCGTCATCGAGGCCGTCAAGTCGCTTCCCACGCAGTCGAAGCTCATCCTTCTCGGGATAATCATGAACGAGGAGATGGGGGCCACGAGGATGACGACCGGCGATGCGTACAGCATGTACAAGCAGCTCTGCCGGAGGACAGGCGTCAGCGTCCTGACGCAGAGACGCATAACGGACCTCATATCTGAGCTCGATATGCTCGGGCTCGTGAGTGCCCGCGTGAAATCCTTCGGAAGGGGCGGGAGGACGAAGGAGATTCAGTCGAGCGTCCCTTCGCTCGAGACGAGACGGGTGCTGGAAAAGGATGAGCTCCTCTCGAATGTCAGGAACTTCCGACCGAAGTTCCAGACGACTCTCATATGAGTTCTACTCGGGTTCCCCTTCGTCTGTGTCGGATTCTTGAACACTCCGAGGCTCTTCCATCTGTTCCTCGAGTTCTTCAATCTCCGCTTCGAGCGACTCAAGCTCGTCGGGCACGACTTCCGTCTCCGCCTCTTCTTCCAACGGCGCTTCAGGCTCGGTCACTTCTTCGAGCTCAGCAGTCTCATCGGTTGCCTCCGAAGGCACCTCTTTCGTTGCTTCCTTGCGCTTTCTGAGGATCTCCAGAGCATAGCCGATACCGAAATCCAGAGCGATCGGAACAGCGATTATCAGCACTATCGCAATCAGAAGCGAGTCCCAGCTGTTCAGCGGAGCAGCGGGATCGCCCCAACCGGCGCAACACGGAGCCCCCGAATCTTTGAAAAGAGTGAGCTTCAGCAATCCGAACCAGGGGATCTCGCCCCTTGCCCTTCCCTCTATCCATTCCTGTCTGATAATATGTGGATCGGGGTTGCCGTTGTTGTTGTCTCCCATGGCGACAAACGCGCTTCCATTTCGGTTGCCACTGAATTGGGCGATGTAGCCGCTTATCGAAAGGGTGACGGTCACATCGGCATGGCTAACGTTGTACAGCCATATCGTGCCATCAAGCCCGTACGGCGATGTGACGTTCGCTCCGCCCTGTGTCTTCCCGTACCAATCCACACCCACACCGAGTTCCCATTTATCACTGTCCAAATCTGGTATGTCTATGGTCCCGCTCGATTCGTTCCAATCCAAGCGGATGAGTGCACGATGAATAATGCTCTTGGCTTGGAAATCCCCGCCCTGCTTGTATATGATGACATCGCCGAACTCACCGTATGTGCTGTATCCCGTGGCTCGACCCTCCACGTACGTGATTATGTCCGAGCTTGAGGGTGCATTCTGGACAAGG
>JAGMCJ010000096.1 GCA_023129265.1 Thermoplasmata archaeon
CCAGCTCTGCCAGACGTACCTGCTCATACCGGGAACGAGGTCCTGAGGCGACGGTGCTCCTATGTTGTATATTGAATTCTCAACCCACCAGGGATAGTACGGCGTGCCTTTGACCACGCCGTCAACTTCCACCTGCCGACCAGCTGGGTTCGTCGTTATGGTCACCCGGTACTCGAGCTCGAAGTTCGCTGTGTATGTGTACGGGCCGTCGCACACAATCGGATGAGATATATCCCCGCCATCGCTCCAGTTGACCCAGACGTACCGGCTCGAATCGACAACGATGACCTGCGGCGAAATCGCCCTGATGATGAGTATATCTCCAGCGTTGCACCAGTCCTGGAACATCGTCACTTCAGCGAAGCCGTTAACCTCTATGTCCAAGCCAGTTACGGGCGTGGATGTGATAGTATACCGATACTCTGTGTTAAAGTAGGCGATGTACGTTGCTGGGGCAGTCACCTGCACCACATGGGTCTGGGGCTGTCCGTCATTCCAGTGGCTGTATACCGCCCGCGTGTCACCCGAGATTTGCGGCGATGGTGCGTGGATGGTCACCGGCGTGCCGGTGTCAAACCACTTGAGATGTGGAGCCGTCCACTGCCAGGTGTCTACCTCAACGAGCAGCCCCTGCGGGTCGCTCGAGACGTTCAAGAGGTACTGGGCCACGAAGTTCGCCGTGTGTGTGGCGGGCGCATTGCAGAATATCGGTTTCGGGTTCGCTCCGCCTGTGCTCCAATTGTCCCAACGATACCTCATCCCCGTGGGCGTCGTCTGGTCCTGCGGTGACGGAGCTCCCAGCATTGCCGGGGTACCCTGTGCGCACCAGAAGGAGTACGGGGCCATGTATTCGTCAACGCCCACGGTTATGTTCAGTCCCCACGGGCTGGTGGTCACGTCTATCTTGAACTCCACACCGAAGTTGGCGGTGTACGTTGCAGGCCCAGTGACGTTTATGTCGTGGCACTGAGCGCCCCCGTCGTTCCAGCTCAGCCAAGTGTACTGGCTGTCGAGGGTGATGGACTGCGGAGACGGCGCGCATATCGTGTGATTCGATCCAACGTCCCAGAAGAAGTACACGGGACCATCACCAACTGGTTGCGGATCTGTGTCATACACAGCTCCGTTCACGTCAACATCCAGCCCTGCCGGAGACGTCGTGAATGAGATGTTGTACTGCTTGATGTAGTTCGCGGTGAACGTGTCTGGGCCGACGACAGTTATCGGGTGAGCCTGGGCACCAGCATCGCTCCAGTCAACGAACGACCACTGCTCGTCCGGATTAATCGACTGCGGCGAGATGGCGTACAGGTCGTGTACGCTTCCATTAAGCCACCAGAAACTGGCGGGAGCTGTGTATGGAACGGTGTCAACCTCAACAAGCAGTCCTCCTGGATTCGTGGTGACGTTCACCATATGCTCGACTGCGAACGTTGCGATGTACGTCATCACCTGAGTGGTTGTCACTGGGTGGGACTGTCCACCGCCATCGCTCCAGCTCTGCCAGACGTACCTGCTCGTCCCGTCTATCATGTGAGGTGTCATCACGTCGATGGTGTGAACATCTCCCTGGCCCCACCAGAAGCTCTCGGGAGCCTGGTATTGAAACACCATGTCGATCACTATCCACAGGTCCGTAGCTGGTAGCGTCTCGAATGTGATCTTGTACTCTGGCTCAAAGAAAGCCATGACCGTGATAGGTGTGACCGAGGGCTGGACGGTAATGGGATGGGTTATCAGCCCGGAATCACTCCAATGGGAGAAATTCCACCTGATCTCTGGGTTGGGATCGGCGTTTGTGGGGTCAACCGCGATGGTGTGCACCTCCCCGACTGTCCAGTTGAAATGCGCTGGCGCTTGATGGGGGAAAGTGTCGACATATACGTTCCATCCAGGGTATGCGGGCAGTGTTGTGATTATGTAGTGAACCTTGCCTGAAACGTCCGAGTAGTAGATATCGTCGTTCAGGTTCCTGGCATCTGTCCAGACCACCATGGGGCCGACCAAGTACATCACGTCGACAGCATGGTAGTCGTCCAATGCGTCCCCGCCCACGTCATTCACTGTGAAGAATCCACTGGAATTCCAGTATGTGATAGACTGACTGTCGTTCACATAGACAAGGTGGACGTTTTGACCCGAGTCGATCGCAACCGCAGGATAGGCCTCATCCTCCAACGTACCTGGATTGAACTCGCCATAGAATCCGCTCACGCCACCATCCGTGCTGAACATGACGGAGATATCGCTGAACACAGTCCCGTTCTGGATATACACAGTGACGAGAGTCCCCTCCTTGGCCACATCGGGAGCAATGAAGTCGAAGTCCACTATCGCCGCAATGTTTTCGGTGGACCACAACCTACCTGTGGCCGTCGTCTGATAGAACCATACGTGCCAGTGGGCCACTGAGCTGTTCCACTTCTGCCACGCTATGCCATTGACCCAATCTCCTTCTATCCAGGATGTAATCGAGGGATGTAGCCAGTCCTCGTTCTGGTGAGCCGAAGAATAGAAGATACTGACCCACATGTTCCCCCCGGGGTCCGTAAGGTCGTCATCAAACATGATGCAGATTGTCCTCTCTGTCCCGCTCGTCAAGTTCTGGCAGTCGGCCACAACCGACATAGGGTTGGTCGCCGACGCAAAAGTGTCCATGTTCTGGAACTTGCCATGTTGTTTGTAGACGGGCCTGCCCGGAGGGTCGATTTTGCTCCAATCATAGTAGTACCAATTCCAGAGGTTTCCGTGATCCTCGGATTTGGCCATCCTCCACCAGCTCTCCTCACCCGGCGTGTCTCGCTCGTACCAGATGTGGTAGTAAGCCCCTGTTGAATCAATCGTTAGTGAAGGGTTCAATTGGTCTCCTGGGATCGTGAACATTCCTGCGCCCCAGCTCACACCCAGATCATCTGACCACGCAAGGCCGATATCCCAATCCGCACCTTGGTGCTGGAAGACAGTCCAGACCCGATTCGTGGTTGAATCGTAGGCGAATCTCGGGTACCGCTGAGCATTTGGCTCATCCCATACTTGAACATCCGCATTGAAGGGCAGTTCCATCGGCATCGGATCGTCGTTCTCCCAGAGGATCTCGTCGAGGCTCACCGTCCACTGATAGACAGGCTCGATCAGGACTGGTGCTGTGACCATTTCAAGGGCTTCCTCTTCACTGAGGATTCGTCCCAGAGGCTTCACCGAGTCTAAATCAACCCAGGGCAAGTCCTGGTCAGGTTGAGACTCTTTCACTGGCGTTGCTGTCTGTGCGAATGATGCCATTGTCAGTACGACAACCAGCAATAGCAGGCCAACAACAACTCCGATACTTCTCCCATATTCTTTCTTTCCGTTCATAACATTCTCCTCCCGAACGTACAACAATCACTGAGATTGGAAGTGAACCGAGGAAAACCCTCCCCCTATAAAAAACCTTTCGTTTACGGTGATACTGGAGGGGCCTGTCTGGGGGTAGCTCCATTGGGTCCCGTCACCGCTTGTTCTGGATATCGTCCGTACTCCTGCCAGGCGATATACGCGTCACTGTTCTGGCGCGTCGCCACGGCAGGAAAGGCATTCACGAGGAAACTCTGAGAAACCCGGTAGTCCCCGAGCCAGGTCAGACCCCCATCCGTCGACTTCGCGGAAAAGATGTGAAAGAAGTTCCCGGGGACCCTCGTGTCATGCCACGCAACGAAGATCGCTCCGTCACTGTTGATCGCGATGCTGGGGCCAGAACTGACATCCCCAGGTGATTCATGGTCCACCCTGATGCTCTCAACCCATGTCGTCCCTCCGTCCCGCGAGAACGATACGTACATGTCCTTGTCGCCTCCAGGAATTGCTGTCTCGTACACGACGTAGATGCTTCCGCTGAAGGAGCCTGCTCCATCGTCGATTGCGATGGAGGGATTCTCGGAGTAGAAGCCGGCAAAGGCCTTGCTTATGTTCTTCGGGGTTGTCCAGGTCGTTCCGTTATCCACCGATTTCGTGCATGCGATGTTCCTGTCGCCGAACCTTGTGTCGGTCCAAACCGCGTGAAGAACTCCTGCACCGTCTGTAGCGATTCTCGGCAAGGCAGATCTGGCAGGATCCGCATCAACAGACACGTTGGGTCTTGAGAACTGGATTGTCTTCGCTTCTTCCAGAATCTCGGTGGCTGGAAGCAAGAAATAGGAAAGAAGTAGAGCCGAGACAATGAAGGCGGTCCTCGTCACTCTGAACCGTCTCAAAGCTGCTCACTCCTCCTCAGCTGCGTTCCCTCCTCTTGATTGCATATCGACTCGGTTCTACCAAGAGGTTGTGAGAACCATCGGTCTTGGACAAGGTTCGGTGGCAGAATGCACCAACAGACTTTAATAGACGTTCGACAGAAATAGAATGGAATAGGGATGGAGTCGTGGAAAGTTCCGGCATCACCAGAGCACCGCGTGTTCTGCTCAGTGACGACCCTCTTGCTAGTGTCCACCATCTTTGTCGCGGTTCTGGACACCACCACGGATACGGCCTCCGCGCTCCCGCCTTTCTCCTCGGACAGAATGGTCTCCGACCTGAACGAGAGCGCGGACCAGTACTATCCTGACCTGGCGGTGGCCCCAAATGGGACCATCTACGTTGTCTGGGAGGACGGCCGGAACGACCCGACCCCTGGGAGCCCGCCGTACCTTGTGGACATCTTCATTTCCGCATCGCACAACAGGGGAGGGAGCTTCTCCGCGAACATGCAAATCACGAACCACTCGCAGAGCCACATGAAATCGGAATCCTCCATCGCCGTCGATCCCAGCGGAACGGTCTACGTCGTGTGGTGGGACAACACCGGCCTCTATCTTCAGAAGTCCTCGGACGGGTTCACGTTCTCGGACGCCGTGGAGGTCTCGGCGGGCGTCAACGGGACCTTCAAGATCGCCCCGTCCGTCTGCGCTCCCGCTCCGGGAAAGGTCCACGTTGCCTACTCTTCTCCGGACGGTCACGAGGGACGGATATTCCTGGCGACTTCAAGTGACGGAGGCGGAACGTTCTCCTCGGTGAGAGTGGATGACGCCGCCGGTTCGTTCCGAACGAATCCAGACCTTGCCGTCGCAGTGAACGGGAGCATCCACGTGGTCTGGCAGGATGAGAGGGACGGGGACAGCGACGTTTACTTCTCTGGATCCATCGACGGCGGGCAGACATTCTCGTCCGACGTGAGAGTGAACGACGACGTCGGCACAGCCGACCAGGACCTTCCATCCGTCGCGGTCGGCGCAGGCGGGAACATCTACGTCGTCTGGAGGGACTGGCGGAACGGGAACTCGGACATCTTCTTCTCGAAGTCAACGGATGGCGGGAGCACCTTCGGCGACGGCATCCTGAACGACAACGACGTGGAGGTCGACGATTTCCCCTTCAACGCGATGCATGACTATCCCGTGGTGGCGGTGGATGCTGCAGAGAACATCTACGTGGCCTGGCGGGACACGCGTAACGGGTTCTCCGACCAGGACATCTACTTCACGCAGTCCGAGGACGGCGGCCTCACGTTCGGAGACGGGCTGAAGAATGACAACGACCTCAAGGTGAACGACGATTTGGAGGACACGGACCAGGCGATCCCCGCAATGGCCCTCGCGCCAGACGGTAGCGTCTGCATAGTGTGGTACGATAACAGGAACTTCGCCAACAAGCGGGTGGACGTCTACTTCTCTGTCTTCCTCGGCGCCGCACCAGACCTCACGATTGCGGGCGGGTCCGTGGACGACATCACGTTCGACCCGCTCAGTCCGCAGGTGGAGGGCACGACCGTGACAATCAGCGCAACGGTCCACAACATAGGTGACGAGGACGCGCACAACGTCCTTGTCAGATTCTATGACGATTCGCTCGACCCGCAGAGCCAGATCGGAAACGATGAGACGATACTGTTCATCCCGGCAGGCGGGAACGCGTCCGTTTCTCAGGACTGGACGTGTCAGGGTCAGGGCGTTCACACGATCCTTGTCTCAGCGGACCCTGAGGATGACATCATAGAATGGAACGAGGCCAACAATGTGGCCAGCAAGACGTTCATTGTCCTTCCGATTCAGAACCCGGCGTGTCCCGAGGACGTGAGCGCATCGCTATTCGGGCTCGCCAACACAGGAATAATCGTCACCTGGACGCTCTCGCTGGACGACAACGGGGGGAGGAAGACCGTGGAAAGATATGACATCTACCGCGGGACGCGTTTCGTCCCTGGGGGACTCGGCTACGATCTGATTGGCTCTGTTCCCAGAGGCTCCAGCAACTTCGTGGACCAGACCGGGGGCTACCTCGACCCCAACGACTACTTCTATGTCGTGTGCGCGTTCAACTCGACGCTCGGCAGCTCGTGCAGTCTCACTCAGGGAGCGAAGATGCACATCCCCGTGACGACCGGCTGGAACCTGCTGGCCTTCCCCCTCGTTCTGTGGAAGTCGGACCTTGAATCGATGTTCAGGATGATCGACTTCGATGTCGTGAGGAAGTATGACGCAGAATCCTCCTCGTGGGTGTCCTTCTACTCCTCCAAGGGCTACAGTCCCCGCATCAGCGCGGACCTCTCGAGCGGGTTTTGGATACACTCTCTTGACGATGGGAACTTCACCATCGCGGGCCAGGTCCCTCAGCAGGTCGAGCTCGAGCTCCGCAGGGGATGGAACCTCGTCGCGCTCCCCTCCTTCGCTTCCGATATACAGCTCTCGATTCTTCTTTCCATGTACCCGCTTAAGAAGGCGGAGACATTCGATGTCACAAGCCCGCCACACTTCCTACGAGCGATGGGCAACCTGGAGGTCTTCGACCCGAAGAGAGGCTACTGGATACAAGCCCTCGAGGACGTGACGATATCCATAGCCAACTAGCGGTAGGCCAGGTGCCGCGCGACGCCGCAAGCAAGCTTTTTATACTCGTAAGCTAATAGGATGTATTGCTCTCAATCAAGAAGGGCAATGCGACTTGGCATCCCTGTTTTGTTGTGAAGAGAGGAGTTGGTGCACCCAACGAGTTGTTTCGTTGGGGAAGGGAAGAGATTGCGAGAATGACTTCTCGCGGTCCATGAGATCCAATCATACGCAACCTGGACGAGTGCAAAGCCGATAGGTCAGCGGTTAAATACGCTGTTTGGGGAATGGCTTGGCTCGGGCGCTGATGAAGGTCGTGTCAAGCTGCGATATGCATCGGGAAGGCGCAAGAACCCTGAGATCCGATGATTGCCGAATGGGACTTCCTGCCTTCGGGCAGCCCGTAAGGGTGAGTAACCCCCCGGATTGAAGCATCTTAGTAGGGGGTGGAAAAGAGACCAATAGGTATGCCATTAGTAAAGGCGATCGAAAATGGCGCAGGGCAAACCGAATCCCCTCCTGAGAGGGAGGGGAGATGTGGTGTTCGGACCCCAGCACTTCTTACCTTCCTAACTCGAAGTCTCCTGGAACGGAGCACCATAGAGGGTGAAAGTCCCGTAGAGGTGCCGAAGGAAGAAGATTTGGGGTATCCAGAGTAGCATGCGTTGGAAATCGCGTGTGAATGTGGGAGGCACAAACTCCCAACCCTAAATACGTCCCGAGACCGATAGTGCAATAGTAGGGTGACTGAAAGTTG
>JAGMCJ010000097.1 GCA_023129265.1 Thermoplasmata archaeon
CCGCGCACTTGCGGTTCATCTTGAACGCGCTCCTGCCGCCGCCGGCTTCTATATGAATTATCTTGTTGTCCTGCCCGCCGATGTCCACTATCGTCAGCGCGCGGGGGAAGTGGTGATAGCAGCCCTTGCTGTGGCAGCTGATTTCGGTCCGTATGGAATCCGCGAACTCCACGTTCTTCCGCCCGAAGCCGGTGGCAACGACCTTGATACCGTCCGAGTCGATGCCCGCCACCTTCAGGCTCTCTTCAAAGACTTCATTTGCCACCTTGCGCAGGGACATTCCTGTCCGCTTGACCGCCGAAGAAAGCTCGTTCTTGCTCTCATCGATTATCATGCACTTCGTGGCGGAAGCACCGACATCTATCCCAGCGAACACTCACCTCTCCTCCAGCTGCTCGATGAACGCCTCGATGTTCGTGGTCGCCTGCTCGTCCGACCAGCAACGCAGGTCGTTCAGGTCGCCGTCCAGCGTCAGCGTCGGTATCCCGTGGTCCTCCATCATCCTCGCAGGCATCCCGTAGCTCGCGTTCGAGTTTGCGGGACAGGTCCTGGCGTCGTGGAAGATTATGCCGTCCACCTTGAACCTCTTGATCTCGTCGAGTATGTACTTCTCCTTCGCGGACTCGGAGCGGTTGACGAGGACCTTCGTGTACGCGAGGGCCATGCTCCTTATCGGATCGTTGGGTGTCATGTCGTCGAATATCCAGCTGTTGCAGTACGTGGACGCCACGATGCACGTCTTCAGGTCGACGAACTGGTCGGAGAGCTTCCTGAGCCGACCCCAGACGGGCATGCCCTCCCAGTAGAGACGGAACCTCTCGTCATCGACGGCGGCGACACCGTTCTCGAGCCTCTCGTCCATCTCCGCCTTGAGGAGCTTGTAATAGTCCACCGCGACCTGCAGCCCCCGCATAACGACGATCGGGGCCATGTGTATTGTGCCGTCGAAGAATGTGTGCGGCGAGGGAACGTAAAGCGCCGTGTCCAGGAAGCCCTTCCAGAGCTCCGTCGCCTCGAGCGACAGCGCGACAGCCTCCTTCAGTTTGCCCTCGTCCAGCCGCTCGCCGGTTATCTTCTCGAGCTGGGCGATCATGTCCTCGTATTGCTCCGCGACATCGTCCACGTGGTGTTCCTCCACTTCATCGAGGAACTTTGGCGGGTGGATGCTGACGAGCGGAGCGTCGAAGCGGCGCCCGAAGAAGGAGAACCACTCAATGAGGTCGCGGCACTGGTTTGTGTTCACCGCCAGCACATCGGGTTTCGGAATCGAGGACACGCCGTACGCGTCCTTCAGCGGCGTCTCGTTCCTCAGGAAAGCGCCTATGTCGCTCGTCAGGTAGGAACATATCTCGGGCGAGTAGCCGACCGCATTCGCCACTGGAATGTAGTCATCGGCAATCTTACGCGCGCCAATGAGCGCTGAGTGGTTCTCCGGGTAGTACACCTTGAAGCCGAATGCAACGAGCACTTCCATCGGTCCGACGCTGGAGCACCACGCTACTCTGCCGCCATCGTTGGCGGCCTCGTCCAGCTCCTTGTAGTGCTGTGTCAGCAGTTCGCGCAGCTGCTTGGAAGCGCGGATGTTCTTCCTCTTCGGTTCACTCAACTCAATCCCCCTTCAGGTACACGTCCTGCTTCGCCCTCAGCAGGCTCGTGATCGAGGACTGGTAGGGCGTCTCTATGCCCAGCTTCTTCCCGTACTCGGCAATCGCGCCGTTGAGGAAGTCGATCTCCGTCGGCCTCTTGCACTCAACGTCCACGAGCGTGGACGGCTTGTGGTCGCCGCCCTTTCGGAGGTAGTCGATGCAGAAATCGTAGAAGCCATCGCCGTAGTCGTAGCCCGCCGCGGCAGCGACAGCGATACCCTCGCGCACGAGGTTCTGCACCACCTCGAACGTCTCGGGCAGGTCGAGCGCCTGCTTCATCGTCTGCCCCGTGATGGCGCACAGCGTGCCCAGCGCGCTGTTGAGTATCACCTTCTCCCAGACGTACTTCTTGATCTCGGGCGTGTACTCGGTCTCCAGGTCCGCCGCGGTCAGCACTCCCGCGACACGCTTGGCGAACTCGACGCCTGCGTCAGAGACAGCGCCGAGGTAGTTGGGCTTGGTGAAGAACGCCATGCTCACGTGACCGTTCTCCACGAGCCCGCCGCCGTAGTTCACGATGAAGCGAAGGGCGCGCTCCTCGCCGAACGCGTCCGCAAGCATCTGCTCCGTGTCCATTCCGTTCTGATAGCTGACGAGGAAGGTGCCGGGATCGACGACTCCCTTGAGACCCTCGATGACCCTCGGGAGGACGGAGGCCTTCACGGCCACGAAGACCGCATCGATCTCCTTTCCCTTCAGCTCGGACATGTCGTAGCAGACGTCGGGAATGACAACTTTCAGGTCCTCCAGACCGGAAATCCTCAGCCCGTCGGTCTTGATGACGTCGAGGTGGGCCTTCAGTATGTCAACGAGGTAGACCTTGTTGCCGCCCTGCGCCAAGTGAGCGGCCAGAATCCCGCCGACCGGCCCGACGCCGACGACAGCTGCCAGAAGCGGCTCTCCAGAACCCATGGTACCCCCTGCGGCTGACGGAATGCCGAATCCATCAATAAGGTTTTCCTATCGGGACTAAACGTTATTAGCGAGTGTTGCTTCTCGTAGTCCGCCTGAAAGGCCAGGAGGTATGTCTTTGAAGAACGTCGCTATCGTTGCGTGTGGTCTCGCCCCGTTCGGAGTGCGAAAGGCCACTTGGAGAGAGCTCGTGCAGGAAGCGAGCAAGGCCGTGTTTGATGATGTGCAGAACCTTGACAAGAAGGACATCGACAGTCTCTTCGTCGGTGCGGCGATGCCTGAACGCTTCGCATTCCAGTCGCACGTCGCGCCCCTCGTCGCGGAGCAGGTGGGCATCGTCCCGCACAAGGTCGTCACGAGGACGGAACTCGCGTGCTCCTCCGGTCAGTCCGCAGTGCGCACGGCCGGGCGTCAATCGTCACGGGGCTGAGCGACATCGCTCTGTGCCTCGGAGTGGAGAAGATGAACCTCCCCAACATGCTGGAAACGCAGACGAGCATGGCCTGCGTCCTCGAGCGGGAGTGGGACGGCGTCCAAGGAGCAAGCGCACCGCCCTTCTTCGCGATGTGTGCGCAGAGGCACATGCACGAGTATGGCACGACGGTGGAGCAGATGGCGATGGTCTCGGAGAAGAACCACCACTTCTCCACGACGAACCCGTACGCGCAGTTCCAGAAGGACATCCCGGCCGAGAAGGTCCTTGGCTCGCCCATGATCGCCCCGCCGCTGAAGCTCTTCGATTGCTCTGGGATAACGGACGGCGATGCTGCTGGGCGCTCCTCTGGGAATGAAGAAAGACGTTCCCTTCGTTCTGGCGATGGTGCAGCTTGACGGAACCGAGTTCAGGATACTCTCGCGGATTGGCAACACGAAGTACGAGGACTGCAGCCTCGGCATGCGCGTGAGACTGGAGACGTACGAGCTTGAGGATGAGCGGTCTGGTTCAGGTTCGTTCCTGCAGGGAGAAACCACATCAGACGACGTTTGCTCCGCGGTTCCGTGGAATAGGCTCTCATAAGTCCTGCTTGACGGAGAACGTGGAACGGGATTGACATCTATTGGAGCTGTGCTCCGGGCCGGGAAAACTGAGGCCCTAGCCTGTTCGTTCTACGTGATGAATCCCGACGTACAGTTCGTTTTCGATGATTTATTCTCGAGAGCGAGCATTCAAGGTGGTTTGACCCGACCATTCCGGCAGATGAGATGTTTCCATTCACTCCCAATGATTTGTGGTCTCACCAGGCTACCCAATTAGGTTTGGCTCTTGAGGGTAATCATTTCGGATACTGTCCTTTTCCCGAAGGTTGGGGTGTAGCGTGAATCTGAGTTGCCGACTTAGGAATCCCATAAGAAGCTGGCAGTCTACCTTGAGAGGTTCAGAAAGAGCGAAACATTTATTTCCGCTTGCGATACTGTCTTGTCGACGGACACTGCTAACTCCCTGGGGGATGCAGACTATGAGAGGGATCATATGTTAGTGAAAAGACTTGACCATCGGCAGAAGATTGCCCTCTGGTGGGTTGTGCTTCTGATGTGCAGCTTGGTTCTTGCCGTTATACCCAAGGAGGGCACATTAGCGGGCGATGGAGTGCAAGAAGCGGCACCTGTTTCTAGTAGCATATCCACTAAACCGGTCGATATAGATGAGTGGCCTTCACGTGGAGGCTATTTCGAACGGGTGCTTCCATCGGGACCCTCTATCCAATCCGTCGAGCTGGATGGCACCAATGGTGTGTCATATGCGCAGGATCGTTCGCTCGGGGGAAACGCAGAACACCAAGGCACAAATGGCATCGTTGTCTCGGACAATGGCTCATCCACTCCAGCTATCAGGATTTATCGCATCGGAGACGCCGATACTGGCGAAGACGAGTCTGATCTTGGGGGTAGCGTGACTTGGATGAAGGACGAAGTCCCCTACTACAAGCAGGACTACTCCCAATGGTGCTGGGCTGCGTCTCTGTCGATGACGCACCAATGGTGGAGTCCAAAAAAACTGGGAACAAGTTATTCTCAAGAATCTGAGATTGTAAAATATGTAAAGGGAGGCGTCGTGAACCAGGGAGCGACTCTAAACGAAATGCACGATGTGATGCAACATTGGCATAGTATAGACTCTCAGTACGAGGATTTCC
>JAGMCJ010000098.1 GCA_023129265.1 Thermoplasmata archaeon
AGACCTCCAATCTACCCTCAAACCGTTGTCTTCCACATGGGATTGTGGCTCCTTTCCCGCGCTGTGAGTTAAGAACCCTGAGCCGAGGCGCCTTCTACAAAATAGTGTACCAACATGCTTATTAGAAACAAGGTGGTTTGTCATCATGCCCGACTACGATGTGGAGACATCATCCCGGTTTGTCCCTCCCATCCGTGGTCGGTCGTCCAGGACGGAAGACGCGTTCTGTTTTTCTCCTGCACGCAGGAAGCCGTCCTGGGCGGGCACCTTCTTGGACTGCCTGACGAACTGGCTGTTGGGCATCTTTGCGGCGAATGGACCCCTCCGCTCATGACCCCAGAAGAGGCTCAGGGCTCCACTTCTCCCTTGCGCTTTCTTCGAAGCACGAACGCAACGAGTGCAATAAGTACAACGGCTACGAGAACAACCATGAGTATCAGAATCCACAGCCAGTCATCCTGTCTGGCTGATTTCGTCGTCCCGGATGCTTCGTTCGAATCAGGTGATTCGTTCCCCCCAACGTCTACGGCCCTCACCACATAGTGATACGTCCTCCCGCTCTCCAGTCCGGTGTCCTCAAAGGTCGTGTTCTGGATCAGCTCCAGATTGGCCGGTGTCCTTTCTCCTCCAGAGGAATTCATCCTGTAGATGCTATAGCCCGCCAGGTCGACCAGGGGAGAACCATCTGTGTTAGTCGTAGGAGCGGTCCACGTCAAGGAAAGAGTCCCTTCTTTTCCTCCGGTTGTCACAACCAGGTCCGTAGGTGCAGAGGGACTCAAGGTGCCCTCAATCACGAACTGACCGAGGGCAGTTGCCCAGTTGTCGCGGACATCCTTCGCCGCTATCGTGAAGTCGTATGTTCCCGGGTCCGAGTATGTCCTGTTGCAGTAGTGCCGCCCTTGCGTGGAATCGTGTGCCATGGAGAAGTTTCCCCCTCCATCTATGTCGACCCAGACATCGGACACACCGCTCGCATCCTCAACGACCGCGGAGACGTTCACAAAGCCATCAACCTCTTGGGAAGAAGGTTCGGCTCTCACGTCAGAGATGGAGGGTGGGGTGGTCTCGACACCGTAATTGGCACTGTATGCATACACATGGCCCAGGGAGTCCCCGATCCAGACCGATTGGTGAAGGTGTCCTGAGCCGTGCTCATCCATCCATATCGTCGGGGTGGCGGTTGCGTTGCCGTTCAACTTGGTTCTGAAGCCGATCAGTCCACCGCTTTCGACCGCCTGCAGCCTCCCTGAGTCGTCAACGAAGTAGTAGAGCATATGACCCAATCGATAATAGGCAGGCGAAACCACAGTACCTGCGGTCCTGACAGACCATCTCGTCCGGCCAGGAGGATGATCGCCAAAGCCCGGCACCTCCAATCCATGGAAGTACTTCGAAGATGTCCCAACCGTGAGTCGTGACCCCCGCCATGCCAAGGATGTCACTGTCCCTCCATCAGGGGTTTCGTCCGCCATTATTTGGATTCCGTGGAGAGAGGGATTCAGCGGACTCGACTTGGCAAGTGCGTCCCACTCGCGATATACGGTTCCGTTCTCAGCGTAGAATGCGTATAGCCATCCATCAATAGATCCGGTCGATACGATTGCCGAACCATCGAACTGATACTCCGGAAATGAAACCACAGGAACCGCATCCCATGGGTCCCCTATCCAGACTGACCAGATATCGTTGCCGTTTGAGGCGTTGAGGGCTCTCAAATGCCCAGAACCATCATTCAAAGTGATTATCGTACCCTTGTTATTCAGGGCGGGGGATTTCCTCGGATAGTGGGGGTAATCGAGCGGCGCACCCGCGAACTTAACTGGCTCGCTTCCGAACTTGCGTTTCCATAGCTCCTGTCCCCTCCCAAGATTCCCGCCGAAGAGAACGGCCTGACTGGTTGACCTGTTCACCGCAATGCTGTGACTGAACCTTCCGGGAGGTGACGTCGAAGGACTCCTCTTCTCCCACACGTCTGTTGACACGTTGAGAGTCCAAGTGTCCCCCAAGGCAACCGTGTCATTCTTCCCGCCAAACAGCAGCACTTCACCATATTGCGGGTCGAAGGCCATCGAGTGATTCAGCCTCGGAAGCGGTGCAGGGCCGGTCGGAAGTTCGCCCCAAGAATCCGTCAGGAAGTCGAACGCCCATGTATCGTTGAGAGGCTGGTTCCCATCCGACCCGCCGAAGAGGACGGCCCTGTTGTTCAGCGAATCGTAGACGAGAGAATGTCCGAATCTCTCCGAGGGGGCCATACTGCTCACATTCCACCATGTGTTGTTTGCTAGGCTGTACAGCCAAGTGTCGTTGAGAACGGCACCATCGCCGAGACCGCCAAAGAGCATCATGAGGTCGTCCTGGCTATCGTGGACCATCCTGTGACCGTGCCGCGGGGGCGGGTAAGCACTCGGAGAGAGGGTGTGCCATTCATTCTCGGTGACGTTCAACCTCAGAAGCTGGAC
>JAGMCJ010000099.1 GCA_023129265.1 Thermoplasmata archaeon
GACCGTGACTTCGAGAGCGCGGAGTCGAAGAAGGACAGAAGGGGATTCTTCGAAGGCTTCCAGGCCCGAGGCATGAGGACTCTATTGAAGGTCCTCTACTTCGATCCCGCGAAGGCCAGGGAGCGGGTCGATTTCACCAAGATGTCCACTCTCGAGCTCGCCGTCAACATCCCGGACTCGTCGAAGCACACTTGGACGAACGTTCAGTCCTCACGCAAGGCATGTCTCGTCTTCTATCGCCCGCCCAACATCAGCTTTGAGCTCAGGGGCGAGGTCGAGGTCCATGTCGATTCTGACTACCGCGAGTTCGTGAA
This sequence comes from Thermoplasmata archaeon, assembly GCA_023129265.1. GTDB lineage: Archaea > Thermoplasmatota > Thermoplasmata > RBG-16-68-12 > JAGMCJ01 > JAGMCJ01. The sequence continues at coordinate 315 of JAGMCJ010000099.1, forward strand.
CTGCGTTCATGATAGCTTTCACTACACTCCTCGGGACCAGAGGGAGGGAAGGCCCGCCTACATATTCCGCGTCGAGGCGGTCTACGACAACAGTCCGACCGCGGAGGGCTTCGGGAAGAGGATCGCATAGAGCGAAGCATTTAATCGTTCCAGACTATTGCCGATACCATGGAATTGGCCGAGGCCATGAGGAACAGGAGGAGCATCAGACGATTCGAAGAGAAAGAAGTGCCCAGGGAGCTCGTGGATGGGATACTTGAAACCGCAAGATGGGCGCCCTCGGGGAACAACGTTCAGCCGTGGCGGTTCATCGTCGTGACGGACAAGGGGAAAATTGCGCCGCTGTCCGAAGCCTCCAACCAGCGATGGATAGCCTCCTCTCCAATGGTGATCGTCTGCCTGTCCGATCTGAATGTCTTTGGTAGTCACGGGTCGTACTCCGCCTTCTAGCCTCTCGTCGAAGTCGGAATGATCGAAGACATGGATTTCTCGGAGTTCGATGAGAAAAGGGAGGGCACAAGCGAGCTGGAGAACAGAATGGCCAACACTTTGAACTCCTTTCTCAACGTCGCCATCATCATTGACCACATCACGCTTCTGGCGCACGAGTCGGGACTCGGCACATGCTGGGTGAGGTACTTCAATGTGGCCGCTGTCAGGAAGATACTCGCCATCCCGGACAACTTCACCATAGTTGCCCTGCTTCCGATTGGGTATCCAAGCGAGAGCGGCAGGATGCGGGAACCCATGGACGGTGAGAGTCTCATCCTTCGATGGGAGTGACGCGGGGCCTTCGATGAAGATCGGTGTGCTGTCCGTTCAGGGCGCGGTGTCGGAGCATGTCGAGATGACCGACGGGGCTCTTCGGGACCTGGGGCGAAGCGGGAGTGCGGTTGTGGTCAGAAGGGTCGATCAGATAGAGGGAATCGACTCGCTCATCATTCCCGGCGGGGAAAGCACGACGATATCCCGGCTCATCGACAGGCAAGGACTGCGAGATTCCATCATCAAGAGGGGGCAGGAGGGGATGCCGATAATGGGAACGTGCGCAGGCTGCGTTCTCATGGCCAGGGCGGGAGACGATGACGTTGAGCGAACCGACACGAAGCTCCTCTCGCTGATGGACATGAAGGTCGTTCGTAACGCTTTTGGCGGGCAGAGGGAGTCATTCGAGGCAGAGCTCGACACGGTCTTGTTCGAGGAACCCTTCCACGGCGTTTTCATTCGAGCACCAGCGATGACAGAAGTCTGGGAGGACTGCGCAGCGTTGGCCCGATTGGACGAGCATGTAGTGATGGCTGGTCAAGCGGATTTCTTGGCGGTCGCCTTCCATCCGGAACTCTCCGGGGATTCCCGAATCCACAGGTACTTCCTCGACCTCTAGCTGAACGTCATGAGCCCGAGAAGGACAATCCCTGAGAGAGAGAATGCGACGAGCAGGCTGTAGAGCGTGTTTATTCTCAGAGTCGAGAGAGTAGAACTCACGACAGTGGCGAGCCTGGTTGCACTCTCGTGTCCGAAGACTCTGAACCCATGTATCGTTCCCATCCTTGCTCCCACCTCAACATCCTCGACGTTCCCCAGGGCGGCTCTCAAAGCGTCCTTGGTCTTCTCGACAATGATCTCCTGGTCCGCTTTCCAGCCCACGGGATTGTAGCCGCCCATCGTTGCGTTCACAGAGTGATTGTCCGTGGTGAGGATCTCCGCATCGTCAACGAAGTCGCGCGACGCTGCTAGCAGTCTCTCTCTGAGGCCGGGGATCATATTGTTTCCATCGTAGAGCAGATACGCTACCTTCTGTCCGTTCGTCTCCACAACCATGGCTTGAATCCCCATGCCTCCAAGACCTTCTCTTTCACTGACGAACCCGGCCTCCTGTGCAACCCCCATCCTGATCCCCTTTGTCCTCGACTGGATGGCCTCCCTGGATGCGTCCCCCGAGGACTCCATTATGTCCTGAGATGCCTGGGAACCGAAAAGGACGAGTCCGCTTCCCTCCTCCATGCAGTTGTGCGCATCGACGAACATGGCCACCTTGGCGCCCGCGGCCTTTCCCTCGTTGGCTGCCGCATAGCCAGTCGAATAATCGATGTCATCCGTGGGATTCGGAGCCATCCCGCCGATTATGACAAGCGCGTCGCCAAACATCTGCGCAGACGTGTGAGCCAACCCCTTCCTGCTCCTGACGAAGAGGCTGCTCTCATCTGAGTACTCCACATCCTTGAGCAGATGCCTGACCTCCGCCGAGATCTTCTTGCATTCCTGGCTCGTTGGCGGATTGAAGTCGTGGGTCGCTGGACCGTGCGGCACAAGGAGGTTTGGAGTCAGGTCTCCAAGGTCTTCCAGGAGCTTCGCGGGGAGATCGCTTCCCCCCAGTTTGGCGAAAGGACCGGGATGAATGTATGGCACTATCACCAGGGCCTTGATTCCTCTCTCCGTTCTGAAGGCGACGATGCCGACCCACGCGGCGATTGGGACTGAGAAGGACTGGAAGAAGCTCTCGATCTCCCTTGCCCGCTTGTCTCCTCCTTCTGTCATGTAGTCCAGGATATAGGAAACCATCTTGATTCCGTTGATTCCGAAGCTGTGCTTCAAAGGCAGATTGGCACTCATGATGAGGAGCGAGGCCGCCGAAGAGAATATCAGGAAGAACGTCACGGACAGTGCGAAGTTCATGGGGTCCAGACCGTATAGACTCCATAATGCGATATATCCGAACACCGGCTGAGTGGATGCCACCGGGAGGGACATCGTCATGCTGGGTTGGGACGTCGCATAGAGAGTTATCAGTCTTATCCACACTGTGGATGACATCACAAGAATGAGGGCGGGAACGACCAGGCCTCCGTCTCCAGCGAAGTAGCCAATCACCCTCCAGACAACAAGTACGGCTGCGGCCATGGCCAGTGACACGAGCACCAAGAGGAAGGAGCGTCTCAAGTAGTGTCGGCCCCCCAGGGCTCGCGCCAAAGGTGCGGAGAGAACAGCCGCCAGGAGCGCGGGGACAAGAAAGATGTACACACCCACCCGGACAGCTTCCCAGTTGGGTCCCGCGTGAAGGAGGCCCAGAACGAGGGACAGGATGATTGTGGGTCCGAGCAGCATCTCGGGTCTCGGAGCGATGAACATCCTCTTTGCGAGTTTCGCGGTCTCCTGCTGGATCTCCTGTAGGCTGGCGGACTTCAGGCTCTTCATCGATTCCCTCTCTTGACCGCGTCCAGTATCTCCTTCAGACCCGCCATGTCTCGGGTTCGCTCGACGGCGGTTCCTGTCACCAACATGTCCGCTCCTGCCTCCACGAGTTCTCGGGCGCTTTTTCCGTCTCTTATACCTCCGCCAACGACCAGCGGTATGGAAATCTCTTCTTTGACGGCTTTCACGATCTCTGCGGGCACGGGGGCCGGGGCACCGGAACCCGCCTCCAAATAGAATAGGTCCATTCCAAAGAACTCAGCGGCCAGACCGTACTTGACCGCCAGTTCTGGATCGTTGCGAGGCAAAGGATCCGCCAGCCCGACCTCACCGACCTTCATGCCAGGTGCGACGATCACGTAACCCATCGATATCGTCTCAATGCCGAGGTCCTTGACCGTCTTCGAAGCTTGGACCTGCTCCCCAACCAGCAGTCTGGTGCTTCTGGAGTTGAGCATGCTCATGAAATAGATGGCATCTGCGTACTCGCTAATCGTGCACGCGTCAGCTGGAAACAGTATGACTGGAATCTCTATGACGCTCTTGATGCCCTTCACCGTGTTGTCCAAATTCTCCTGCGTGACTCCCGTCGATCCGCCGACCATAATGGCATCGGTGCCCATGCCTTCCAACGTACTGGCCACATCGCTTGCCTCTTCCGTTGGCTGTTTCTCTGGGTCTATGAGGGTCATGTGCAGTTTTCCATCCTGCAACCTCTCTCTCAAGTATCGGAGCACTCTCGTAGGATGCCTCCTTCCCTTCCATCTTACTGGGCCACTGCAGGGGGGATGCTGAGTAGGTGTGCGCATATATAAAGGTTATATCACGGAATCACCCTAGGAAATGCAGCCACACGCTCCCCGACAGAGTCCCGTTAGGACAGTTTAAATACCGCCAAACCAATTAATTACACCACACAGTGGCTGGGTGAAGATGGTCCGCAAGTAATCAGGCAGTTCTTAGTATTCGCTCCTGACCAGTCCAGAATAACGGAAGTGGATGAGGGGATGAGGGTCTTCGGCAAGAAGAAGGAGAGAGAGGAGATTCAGAGAGAACTCCAGCTTGCGAAAGCATCCGTTTTGGAGAAGAGGGAATCAGGGGCCAACATTGCGTCTGCCGCACAGGTTCTGAAGACGGCGATTACCCGCCTCGAGGAAGGCAGGCATGAGGAGGCTAGGACGAACATAATCAGAGCGAGGGAGCACGCATCGACGCTTGCCGAGAAGTACAAAGAAGCCAGGGAGACCATCGCCCAGCTTTTCACTCGGATACAGAAGATGAAGGAACTCGGCATGAACCCGTACGAGTTCGAAGCTCTTCTCGCGAAGTCCAAGAAGCGAATGGAGGAGACCGTCAAGGAGAAAGGTCTAGCAATACCCAACTATGGCGGAGCCCGGAGCATCGCCTCGAAGGCACACAAGGTAGCTCTGAAAAAGATGAGGGAGCACGAGTCAGCCTCCAATGCGATTTTCGTCGCCAACATGATTCTGGAGAACACTGTGAAGTCCATGGTCTTCGTGGACCAGGATACGCTCAAGAAGAAGGTCTTCGCTGATGTCACGAAGCTGCTCAAGGAGGCGGATGACAGCATGAAGACGGGGGAGCTAATGAAGGCGTACAATACCTCCATCGAGGCCGAGAGGCATGTGGAAACCCTGAAGAAAAGCTACAAGGAGGCCATAGAAGCGTACAAGTCGGCTGAGAAGTCGCTCATGGAGGGAAAGGAGAAGGGGATCAGGTCCTCCGAGCTTGCCAAGCTTCACGAAGTTGCTGGGCGAGCCCTCGTTGACGGTAACTTCGAGTCTGCAAGGCTGAAGTCGGTCGAAGTCTCCGGTGAGATGAGGAGCCTCGAGGATCGGAAGAGAAGGGCGAAGGACACGATCGAGAAGGCCGAGAACGCAGTCGAGGCTGCAAAGAACACCGGCTTTGATGTCTCAGAGTCCCAAGATCTACTGGAAGATGCCCGGTGGGCCTTCGAGAGAGGCATATTCCAGAGGGCCATCAACTGCGGGGAAGATGCTCTCAGGAAGGCGACGAAGATCAGCTCGATCCATCTCAAGGTCAGTCGGAACCTGGAGAAGACAAAGAAGAAGGTGAATGTGCTGAGGGAACTCGGGATTGAGATATCCAACGATCTCGAGGAGATCGTAGAAAAGGCAGAGAAAGATCTTCTGCTGGGAGACTACGTGAACTCCAATGAAGAGCTCATGATAGCGAGGGTCCTCATCGGCACTCTCGAAAGGAAGCACCACGACCTTATCCCCGAGGTCGAGAGGCATCTGGAAACCGCTTGAAATCCGTCCTCTCCGTACGGGCTGTGGGACAAAATTAGTCAG